>JAQVSV010000053.1 GCA_028700325.1 Elusimicrobiaceae bacterium
CTGCCCCGGCCTGCCGGATCGCGACGCTGACCGCCTCGTCCCATTTATTATCCGCGATCATCGTGCGGAAAAGTTTGCTGCCGATCGAGTTGGCGCGTTCGCCCGCAAGCAGGGGCGGCTCCAGCTCGTCCCATAAGACCGCCGCGACTCCGGAAAAACCGCGCGCCGTCGCGCCCGGCGCGGGCGCAGGCTCCAGTCCGTCAAGCGCGCGGGCCAGTTCCTTTATGTGAGCGGGCGCGGTGCCGCAGCAGCCGCCGGCTATATTTACGCGGCTTTCCCGCGCGAACCCGGCAATTTTCGAAGCGAAGTTTTCCGGTGTTTCAGGGTACGAGCCGTTTTCAAGCGGCAGGCCGGCGTTCGGCATGCAGAAAACGGGGAACCGTGAAATGGCGGCAAGCCGCCGCACCCGCGCGCGCATCTCGTCCGGCCCGGCGGCGCAGTTAAAGCCCAAAGCGAAAAGAGGATAGTGCGACACGGCCAGATACATCGCGTCCGCGTCCTGCCCGCTTAACATCTTCCCGTCGAGTCCGATAGTGACGGACAGAATCACCGGCACCTTTTTCCCGGCGGCTTTAACCGCCCCGAAACAGGCCGTCAGGCCCGCTCGCACATTCAGCATGTCCTGCTGGGTTTCCAGCAGGAGCAGATCCGCTCCGCCTTCAAGCAGCGCGCCGGCCTGCGCGCGGTAGGACTGCAGCATTTCGTCATAGGTTATGCCGCCGGTCACGAAAAGCGCTTTGGTGGTGGGGCCCAGCGAGCCGGCCACGAAACGCGGTTTTTCCGGCGTGGAGAATTTTTCCGCGCTTGCGCGGGCCAGCCGCGCCGCCGCGACGTTTATTTCGCGAGCCTTGTCTTGCAGGCCGTATTCCGCAAGCACTACCGAAGTTGCCCCGAACGTGTTGGTTTCGATTATGTCGGCCCCGGCCGCCAGGTAGGAATCATGCACTCCGGCAACCGCGGCGGGCAGGGTGAGGTTTAAGTGTTCGTTGCAGCCGTCATATTGCGCGCCTCCGAAATCGGCGGGTTTGAGATTTAGCGCGGCGAGCTCGGTGCCGGTCGCGCCGTCAATTACAAGAATGCGGGTTTTAAGCAAAGCGGATGGGTCCATTATGTTTTCCTCGGTTACGCCGCATCCGGCCGGCTCGGATTTTTAACACCTGCTATATTATGACAAATCTATCAGATGCCAGCGTTTCGCATACAGTTCCGTAAGTTTCTTCCTGAACGCGAAGTGCTCCGGCCTGACCAGATTGGGGTCGGCGGTAAACAGCTCGTCGCGGTCTAAAATGGCGGATTCCAGCACCTCGCGGTCGCGGAACACGTCGCCGGCCTTCAGATCCGACTCGCCGTGCTGGCGCGTGCCCAGCACCGTGCCGGGCCCGCGCATTTTCATGTCCTGCTCGCCGATTTTAAACCCGTCGCCGGTTTCGCACATGATACTGATGCGCTCGGCCGCGTCGTCGGTGCTGGCGGACGGCACAAGCAGGCACACGCTTTCCTCGCTGCCCCGGCCCACCCGCCCGCGCAGCTGGTGCAGGCTCGCCAGCCCGAACCGCTCGGCGTTCTGGATGAGCATTACCGTGGCGTTTTTCACGTCTATGCCGACCTCGATGACCGGCGTGGCCACCAGAATGTCAATCTCGCGGTTTAAAAACTTTTCCATGACGGCGGTTTTTTCCCGGCCTTTCATCTGGCCGTGCAGCATGCCGAGCCGGAATTCCCGGAACACGTCTTTCGACAGGCGTTCGTATTCCTCGGTAACAGCTTTGAGCTCCAGCGTTTTGCTTTCTTCGATCAGCGGGTGCACTATGTAGGCCTGCCGCCCTTTGCGGATTTCTCCGCGCAGTATTTCAAACGCCTGCGCCTCTCCCAGGGCCGACGTGATGACGGGTTTGCGGCCCGGTGGCAGCTCGTCTATGACCGACACGTCGAGATCGCCGTAAAACGCCAGCGCCAGCGTGCGCGGGATGGGCGTGGCGGTCATCACCAGCAGATCCATGATGCCGGTTTTGCCGCGCAGCAGCGCGCGCTGCTCGACCCCGAACCGGTGCTGCTCGTCAATAACCGCGAGCCGCAGGTTTTTAAATTTCACGTCGTTTTCGATAATGGCGTGCGTGCCGACCAGGAGCTGCGTTTCGCCGCCGGCCAGCCGCGCCAGTATGCCGCGGCGCGCGGCGGCGGTGGTGCGGGAAGTGAGCAGCTCGAATTTCACCGGCAGCCCGGTCAGAAAGCGCGACAGTGTCATGAAATGCTGCTCGGCCAGTATTTCGGTCGGAGCCATGAACGCGCCCTGCCAGCCGTTTTCCGCCGCCAGCAGCAGGGCCGACAGCGCGGCCACGGTTTTTCCGGACCCCACGTCGCCCTGCAAAAGCCTTGTCATCGGGTGGCGGGAGCGCATGTCGCGAAAGATTTCGTTGATCACGCGCACCTGCGCGTGAGTGAATTCAAACCCCATTTTTTCGCGGAACGGGGTCAGCAGAGTGCGCCTTATCTCGTAAGAATAGTTTTTAAGCTCGGTGCGGGTCTGGCGTTTTTTGATTGTCCAGGCGGCCGACAGCAGCAGGAATTCCTGATATACGATTCTGCGCCGCGCGGCTTCCAGCTCCGCCATTGAATTGGGGAAATGCACGCCCCGCAGAGCCTGCTCAAGGCCCAGCAGTTCCCGTTTCCGCATGAGCGAGCTGGGCATGAACTCCGGCTCTTTTGCGGCTGGGCTCTGGAGCGCGGCGTACACCATTTCACGCAGCAGTTTCGAACTCAGCCCTTCGGTCAGGCCGTAGACCGGCGCGAGCCGGCAGATATGGACGGCGCGGGCGCGCTGGTCGTCGTCGGCGTAATATTCCTCGACGCTGATTACGGGAGTGGCCGCTTTTTCGTCTTCCAGCCGGCCTATGAACCAGAACTCGCGGCCGGGCGCAAGCTCGCGCTTGAGCGGTTCGAACGGATCGTAACGCAGTCCGGCCGTGCGCTTGAACCAGAGCGCCTCGAACTCGCGGTTCTGCGAGTTTAAACAGACCGCGCGCATGATGGTGAGCTGTTTGCGGGTGGGGATTTCCCGCAGGAACAGAATTTTCCCTTTCATTACCGCATGGGTGTTCTGGCGGAACAGGGAAAGAAGGGAATCGGTGCGGCGGTCCGACCAGTCGCGCGGAAAATAGTATAATAAATCCGAGGGCGTCGTTATGCCAAGCCGCGCCAGCAGCTGTGCGCGTTTGGGCCCGATGCCTTTGACGAACTGGACAGTAGGCGTTTGCTCCATGGCAACATTCTACAAATTTGAGAAAGTTCGCGGAATTTTATATAATAACATCACTATGTCATATAAATGTCAAATATGCGGCAAGGGCCCGGTCGCCGGGAACTCATACAGCCACTCGCACGTCGCCACCAAGCGGACCTTCAGGCCCAATCTTCAGAAACAGAAGATCATGCTTGACGGAAAAGTGCAGAGCGTGTATGTCTGCACCGCCTGCATTCGCAGCGGCAGGGCGCCCCGTCGCGCCGCGTAACCTCTGTCCGGTTTAAACAAACCGAAACCCGGGAAGACCGTTTTGTGAACGGTCTTTTTGTGCTTGGCCGGAGAATCCGGCGATAAGCCGCGGGGCATTTTTTCGAGAGTCCGTCCGCAAAGCGCAGCGGGCGGATTTTTTTGCCTTGCTCTCAAAAACACCGGGCGCAGACGGAAAATACCGATAGCCGCCCTGTCGGCGGACGGGCAGGGCAAGCCAGGCGCGCCTGCGCCGGCCTGGCAAAACGGCAGGTTGGGCGAAAACGGTTCCCGGGGGGTTTGGACGCGGGCAATTTAAGCGCGCGGGTTCCGCCTGGAATATGACCGGGCCGCCCGGGTTCCCGCCGACGGGCGGGTTTGCGGGAATAAATGGAACCATTACATATATTAATGTTATAATAATGTGAAATCGCCGGGCATACCCGCAATATCCGAGAGGTTTATTTTGAATATGCATTCCGTTTTGATATTTGCATTTTTACTCTGCTGCTGCGGGCCGGTTCGGGCGCAAAACGCCGAAACGGCGAAGAGCGCTGCGATCAGTCCGGCTCAGCAGAATTTCCAGAAAAGCGACACCCTGCAAACCGATCCGGCGGCGGAAACTTCCCTGATGGACGAAATAACGTCAGGCGTGCCGGTTTCCACGGTTTCGCGGACCGGGGTGGAAGCCGTGGAGGCCGAGATATCGTCTTCCGTGGTGACCGCGACGGGCACCCCGGCCGAGCTGGAGCTGGACCAGAACGGGCCGTGGATGGTCTGCCAGACGGCGGCCAGCGGCCTGATCAACGTGAAGGAATCAACGATCCTGAAAAACGCCAAAGCCGCGAAAGGCGAGTTCTACCAGCGGTTTTTTATAGGCGAGGATATTCAGGCTCTGATCGGGCTGGGCAGCCTGGAGAAGGTTTCGGTGGACATCGCGCGCATAGCGGGCGAGCGGACGGCGGCCGACAAATCCGGCCCGTTTCCCTGCCATAAAGTCACTTATATGGCGGCAGAGAAACCGCTGATCGAGGATATCGTTTTGCAGGGGCGGGACGAATTGTCAAAATCCAAGGTTCTGGACGCCATGTCGCTTAAAAAGAAGGATTTTTTCTCGCAGGGAAAACTTCTGCAGGATGCCGCCGCGATCGAAGCCAAATACGCCGAGGAAGGGTTTATTTCGGCGCATGCCGAGGGCAGCACCGCGCCGGGCCATAAAACAAATTCCGTAATTCTTACCATGAATATAAAGGAGGGCCCGGAAACCCGGATCGGGGATGTGCTTTTTTTCGGACTTTCGGGTTTCGGGAAGAAAAAGATACTCAAGCAGACCGAAAACCGGCCCGGCAAAGTGTTCAGCGAAAAAGATTTGCAGAAAGACCAGGCGGAAATCCAGCAGTTTTACAAGAACCACGGATTTCAGGAATTCGCGATAACGGGTTCGTCTGTGGTGTTTAATCAGGACAAGAGCGAAGCGGTGCTGGTTTACCATTTCTACGAAGGCCCCAAATCCAGTTTCGGCGACACCGTTTTTTCCGGCAATACGGTATTTACCGACACCGAACTGCGCAAAGCGCTGGTTTATGTCAAAGGCCGGGTTTACAAGCAGGATCTGTTCAATGACAGCCTGCGCGCCATTCAGGAACTGTATGCGGATAAAGGGTATCTGCGCGCGCAGGTCAAGCCGGTCATTGATTACAATTCCAGAACCGAAACGTCAAATATCAGCCTTGAAATCATAGAAAACAGCATAGTCTATGTGGGTTCCGTGGATGTGGAAGGCAACGAATCCACAAAAAAATATGTGCTGACCCGCGAAGTCACGCTCAGGCCCGGCGACGTGTTTCAGGCCAACAAGGTGCGCAAAAGCCAGCAGAAAATGATGAACCTGGGTTTTCTGGACGACGTGCAGATAGATATCGCGCCCGCGCCGGAGCCCGACAAGGTGGACCTTACTTTCGACGTGGTTGAGGGCAAGCCCGGCATGATGACGGCGGGCGCGGCGGTTTCGTCGGTGGACGGGCTGTACGGCGAACTGTCGGTGCAGCACATGAACCTGTTTGGCAAGGCCCAGCGGCTCGCGCTTACCTGGAGCTTCGGCACGCGCATTATGGATTACAGCCTGAGCTGGACCACTCCGTGGGTGGACAACAAGCCCGTCAGCCTGGGGCTGGACGCGTTCAATACCCGGCGGCTCCGCCCGTACGGCAGTTCTTCCACGGCGTACCGCGAAAAAAGCACCGGCGGCCGCGTGCGCGTGGCGCCGCGGTTCAGTGACGACAAATACACTTTGAGCCTCGGTTACACCTGTGAAAATATCACCATTGACCAGATAGACGACGCGTACACGAATGTGCTGGCGCCGGGTACGAGCATGACTTCCAGCCTGACGACCGAATTCATAATAGACACGCGCGATTACATATGGGATCCGACCAGCGGCTCTAAAAACTCCATTTCGTTCGAGCTGGCCGGAGGGCCGCTTATGGGCGACATAGATATTTACAAGGTTACGCTGGGCTCCAGCTATAATTACAAGCTGCTGGAGATAAGCGATTACCCGATAGTGTGGTCGGTGGCGAACCGGATCGGGTTTGTGGACCATTACGCCAATACCGACGCGGTGCCCGTTTACAACCGCTATTTTCTCGGCGGACAGGACACCATCCGCGGCTATGACAATAACGGGCAGATCGGGCCGAGCGACGGCGGCAATCTGTATTATGTGCTGAACTCGGAGATCCGGTTTCCGCTGGCGCGCGAGCGCAGGAAAACGCTCGTGCAGGGCGCGTTTTTCTTTGACATCGGCAACGACTGGAAGAATTTTTCCGATGTTTCGCTTGAAACCGGCAGCGGCACGAACCAGCTGAAAATGGGCGCGGGGTTCGGGATCAGGTTCACCACGCCGTCGTTCCCGATCAGGCTTGACTGGGGTTACGGGTTCAATCACAAGTCAACGGACAGCAAATCGGAATTTTACTTTACGATCGGCAACATGTTTTAGCGGTTGCGCGGAAAGGATTTTATATGGCGGGCAGAATACGGGCAGTGGCGGCGGTCTGGCTGGCGCTTTCGGCGCCCTGCCTGGCCATTGAGCTGACTCTGGCGGAGAACCGGGGCGAGTCCGGCAGCATCGGCTATGTGGACGTGGAGCGGATTTTCAAGGCGCATCCGGCTACGGTGCGCGTCAAGGACGAACTGGAAAAGGAAATCACGCGGCGCGAGGAACAGCTCACCGGCAAGCGGCAGGAGCTGTACTCTCTGCGCGCCGAGCTGGAGAAACTGCGCCGTGACCGCGAGACTTTGAGAAAACGGGCCGACCGCGAGGAAGCCGAGACGGCCGCGCGGCTCGCCGCGGAGGAGCGCGCGCGGCAGCTGGCGGCGGAAGCGGACGCAAAGGCCGTGAAACAGGCCGCGGCGGCAGCCGCGGCAGTGTCGTCGGACTCCGTGGCCGGAGCGGAAACGGTTGAAGAAACGGAACGGGATCTTGCCGGCGCGCAGGCGCTGCTGGATGCGGACCAGCCCGCCGCGCCCGCCGAAGTCGCGGGGTCCACTGCGGCTGTTCCGGCCGCGCAGGGCGCGGCAGTGTCAACTTTTACGGCGGCCCGGCAGACCGCTGCTGCCGCAGAGCCTGCCGCGCCGCAGGCAGTTGAGCCGCCAATGCCTCCGGTGGCGGCTGTATCGGCCGGTGACGTGGCGGTTTCAACGCGGGCGGAGCGGCAGCCGGTTCCGCGCAGTCCGTCGCGCGGGGAACTGGAGGCGCTGGAAGAAAAGATAGCGGACATGGAAGTGCAGGTGCTTGGCAAGGAAACTTCGGTCGAGGAATTCCGCCAGCGCGCCGAAAAGGAACTGCTCGATTACGAGCAGAAGCGGATGCAGCTCATATTAGGCAACATTTACCTGGTGCTGCGCGATGTGGCGATAAGCGAAGGCGTGAGCGTGGTGGTGGACAGGAAAAGCATACTTTACGGGCAGAACGCGGTGGATCTGACAGATAAGCTGCTGGACAAACTGTCCGGGCGATAATACTTCCTGCGGAGCGATTGTTATGTACATAGAATTCAAACTGGGCGAGCTGGCTGCGCTTTGCGAGGGCGAGCTGACGGGCGGAAAGCCTTCGGATACCGTAGGCGGGCCGGCGCCTCTGGAAACGGCCGAGCCGGACAGCATTGTTTATTTTACCGACCCCGCCAAAAAAAATCTTTTGAACGGGCTGAAAGCCGGTGTCTTGCTGCTGCCTGTTCAGGCGAAAGGGCTGCCGGTTCCGTTTGAGGGACCGGTAATTTTTTGCGCCGATCCCAAGCTGGCGTTTTCCAGAATTCTCAAGCGGGTTTATCTGGCCGGCCGGCCGGATTTCGGAACGGGTGTGGATTCCAAAGCCAGCGTGTCGGATACGAGCCGGCTGGGCCTGTCCGTTTATGTGGGCGCGTTTTCGATTGTCGGGCCGGAAGCGGCGATCGGGGAAGGCACGGTTGTCTATCCCGGCTGTTATATCGGGCATCGCGCGAAAGTGGGGCAGGACTGCCTGCTTTATCCGGGCGTGGTGATACGGGAGGACTGCGTGATAGGGGACCGGGTGATCATCCATCCCAACGCCGTCATCGGCGCGGACGGGTTCGGCTATAACCAGACGCCGGCCGGGCACGAGAAAATCCATCAGGTCGGGCGCGTGGTTATCGAGAACGACGTTGAGATAGGAGCCTGCACCACCATAGACCGCGGCACAATGGGCGATACCGTTATCGGAGCGGGCAGCAAGATAGACAATCAGGTTCAGATCGCGCATAACGTGCGGGTCGGCCGGGCGTGCATAATTGTATCGCAGGCGGGCATAGCGGGCTCCAGTTCTTTGGGCGACGGCGCGATCATAGCCGGGCAGGCCGGGGTTATAGACCATATCAAGGTGGGCAGCCGGGCGATTGTCACGGCCGGGTCCGGCGTGATGAACGATATACCCGACGGCGCGGTTTATTTCGGCGCGCCGGCGCGGCCGCACGGAGAGAGCATGAAAATACAGGCTTTGCTGGGCAGGCTGCCGCAGATGCACCGGGAACTGCGGCAGTTGAAGAAAAGCGCGCCCGAGCCGGTTTGCGCGGAAATAGCGGACCTGCGCTCGCGTGTGGCGGAACTGGAAAAACAGGCGAAGAGCTCCGCCGGCAGCTGATTTATGACAGAAACGGCCACTCTTGAAACCGAAACAGCGCTTGCCGGCGTCGGCCTGCACACCGGGCTCCACTGCCGGGCGGTATTTAAGCCGTCGCGGGCGGGTTCGGCAATAACGTTCCGGCGCGCGGATGTGAAAGGCGCGGCTCCGGTTGCCGCTTTGCTGGGCAATGTCAATTCCACGGTGCGCGGCACGAATTTGTCGGCGGGCGGAAGCGAGGTGTTTACGGTCGAGCACATTTTATCGGCCTGCGCGGGCTTGGGCATAACCGATCTGGCGGTCGAGCTGGACGGGCCGGAACCGCCGATCATGGACGGCTCGGCCCGGGCGTTTGCCGCCGCGTTTGCGGCGGCGGGGATTGTCAGGACGGGCGGGCGGATTCAGACGCTGTCGGTTGACCGGGCGCTTGAATACAGGGCCGGTGACGCCGTGTATACCGCCAAACCTGCCGCGGAAAAGGTTTTCAGGTTCATCTTCGAGCATCCGCATCCTCTGGTCGGGCGGCAGGAGTTTGTGTTTGAGCCCGCGCGGCAGGACTACGCCGCAGTTATCGCTCCGGCCCGCACGTTCGGGTTCGAGGAGGAACTGGCGTGGCTGAGGCAGGCGGGCCTGGCGAAAGGCGGCTCGCTGGAGAACGCCGTGGTGGTCACCGGGACGGAGTTTTTAAGCGCCGAGGGCGGGCTGCGGTTTCCCGACGAGCTGGCGCGGCACAAGATACTTGATCTGCTGGGCGATCTGGCGCTGTGCGGCCTGCCGCTTGCCGGTGTGGAAATAACCGCCCTGCGCGGCGGGCACAGGCATAATGCCGGGTTCGGGCGGCTTTTGCTGGAACGGGGCGTCCGCAATTAGCGACGGAGAAAAAAATGGCCGAAGAGAAAAAAACGGATTTGAGGTTCCTGCTTGCCGCGCCCGCGGTTCGCGGCATGGATGCCCGGGCGGTGATGGAAGCGATTCCGCACCGGCCGCCGTTTCTGCTGGTGGACCGGGTGGATATTATCGAGGAGCGCAAATATGCGCTTGGCACAAAAGGCGTCACCATGTCGGAACCGTGGTTTCAGGGCCATTTTCCCGGCCAGCCGCTTATGCCGGGCGTGCTGATGCTGGAGGCGATGGCGCAGACCTGCGCGGCGGCTGTGATGAGTCTTGACGAATACCGCGGCAAAATAGCCTATTTCCTTACTATAGACGGCGCAAAATTCCGGCGGCCCGTTTTTCCGGGCGATACGCTCAGGCTGGCGGTGGAGTTTCTGCGGCTGGGGCGCATGTCGCGCGGGCGCGGGCAGGTGTTTGTGGAAGGAGCTCTTGTGGTGGAAGCGGATATGACTTTTGTTTTTCAACCGGCAGCGACAACTCAAACAAAGGAGAGCTTATGACGGCGAAAATTCATCCCACAGCCATTATACACCCTGGCGCGGTTTTGGGGGAGGATGTCGAGGTGGGGCCGTATGCGGTTATAGGGGAGGACGTAAAAATCGGCGCGGGCACCAAGGTCGGGCCGCACTGTTTCATTGAATTTGCGACAATCGGCAAAAACAACAATTTCGTGGCGGCCTGCTATGTCGGCACGCCTCCGCAGGACTATTCCTATTCGGGCCAGAAAACAACGCTCGTCATGGGCGACAATAACATCGTGCGCGAAGGCGTGACGCTGCACCGCGGCAGTCCCAAGCACGGCGAAACGGTGATCGGCGGCGGGTGCATGTTCATGGCCAACTCGCACGTCGGGCATGACTGCCAGCTCGGCAGCAGGATTATCATGGTCAACAGCGCGGGTTTTTCGGGCCATGTGGAAGTGGGCGACAGCGCGGTTATTTCCGGGCTGTCGGGGTTTCACCAGTTTTGCCGGGTAGGCCGGATGGCGATGGTGGGCGGCGGCTCGATGTCGGGCAAGGATATCCCGCCGTTTTGCATCGTGCAGGGCGACCGGGCGCATCTGGTGGGCCTCAATCTTGTCGGCATGCGGCGCAACGGCATATCGCGCGAGAGCATCCGCAGCGTGCGCGAAACCTATAAGGAGCTTTTTCTGCGCGGCATGCGGCTGAGCGAGGCGATCGGGAAGCTTAAGGGCGCGAACCTGTCGCCGGAAGCGCGGGAGATGGTCGAATTCTGCGAAAAAGGCACGCGCGGAATAATGCGCGCGCGGATGTCCTGCTCCCGGCGGGCCGGCAATGACGGAGAGGAATAAAATCGGGCTCGTGGCGGGCGGCGGGAAATATCCCGTTCTGTTCGCCCGCGAGGCCGTCAAACGCGGCGACGCGGTTTTTACGGCCGGGCTGAAAAACGCGCCGGACGAGCTGGGAGGCCTTAGCGAACGGATGGAATCGTTCCGGCTGGGCCAGGTGTCGGCGCTGCTGGAATTTTTCAGGCGCAACGGCGTGACTAAAATAGTGATGACGGGGCTGGTGCGCCACGGCTCGATTTTCGCCAATCTCTGGCCCGATCTGCGGGCGGCGCGGATACTGGCGTCGCTGAAAGATACCCGGGCGGAAACGATTTTCGCCGCCGTTGAGGCCGAGTTCAAAAGCGAGGGGATCGAGCTGCTCAGCACCGCCACCTATCTGGAGCATCTGCTGGCGAAACCGGGCGTGCTGGCGGGCCCGGCGCCTGACAGGAAACAGGCCGGCAACATCCGGTTCGGCTGGACGATCGCGAAAGCGCTGTCCGCCGTGGACGTGGGGCTGGCCTGCGCGGTGTGCGACAGGTCGGTGCTGGCTTTGGAGGCCATGGAGGGCACCGACGAGTGCATCCGGCGAGCCGGGCGCATCTACCGCGCCGAAATCGCGGGCGGCAATACGGCGCGTTCCAGAAGCAGCGGGCCTGTGGTGGTGAAGGTGGCGCGGCCGCGGCAGGACATGCGGTTTGACCTGCCGGTGATAGGCAAAGGCACTGTCGAGGCGGCTGTGGAAGCCGGCGTGCCGGTTCTGGCGGTCGAGGCGGGAAAGACGATGGTGTTTGATCTTGAGGAAGTGCTTGATATGGCGCGGCGCAACGCCATAACGGTTATCGCGCTGAGCGAAGGGCTGCGCGAGCTGGATTGAATTTTACGGCAGGCCCGGCGGCGCAGCCGGGCTTATTTAACCGCGTTCCCGGCGAGCCGGGCGGCGCATACGGGAAAACCATATGGCACAGCAAACAAAAAAACTGAAATTCGGCGTTATCGGGGCCGGCAAGATAGGCACTTATCATTCGCGCACTCTGGCGGCGATGCCGGAAGTGGAGCTGGTGGGGATATGCGACACCAATATCATAAAATCGCAGGAACTGGCGTGGACCTACAACTGCATGCCGTTTTCCAATTACAGGGATCTGCTGTCGCAGGTTGACGCGGTGGTGGCCGCCGTGCCTACCGAGCTGCACAAGCAGATCGCGTTCGCTGCGATCGAACGCGGAGTGCACTGCCTGGTGGAAAAGCCGATCGCGTCAACCATGGAAGAGGCGCGCGCGATGATCGAGCTGGCCAAGGACAAAAAAGTGCTTTTGCAGGTCGGTCACTCCGAGCGGTTCAATCCGGCGGTGACGGAGGCGTTCAAGCACATCAAGTCGCCGCGTTTCATCGTGATCGAGCGGCTGGGCCCTTACGATCCGCGGATGTCGGCGATCGGGGTGGTGCTGGACCTGATGATCCACGACATTGATCTGCTGTTTACGATGATGGATTCCGACGTGGTGAGTTTCGAAGCCATCGGCGCCAGCATTTTCAGTTCTTACGAGGATATCGCCAACGTGCGGCTCCGTTTTAAAAACGGCTGCATAGCCGACGTGACGGCCAGCCGCGCGTCGCTCGAGCGCGGGCGGTACATGCGGGTTTATCAGGACAACAGCTACCTGTCCGTTGATTTCATGAACGCGCGCGTGAAGACATACCGCAAGAAAGCCCCGGTTTTGAAAGACGTCAGCGACATAGAGGTGCTCTACCCGCCGCTGGAAAAAACCCAGCCGATCAAGGCCGAGCTGCTGCATTTTATTGACTGCATTCACCACACTAAAACCCCGTGGCCGAGCGGCGAGCGCGGCGGCAAGGCGCTGGAGCTGGCTTTGCAGATTACCGAGCAGCTGCAGCGGTACGAAGTGTCGCGGCACGCCAGTCCCGAGCCGCCGGGCCCTATCCGCGTGGTGTCGGATATCGGCAAGGCGACTAAAATGGTTATCACCGAAACTCTGGAAAACATAGGAAAATAAACCCGATGGCACAGATAATACCGGCAACAAAAAATATTCTTGTCGTGGCGGGCGACCCGTCGGGCGATCTGCACGGCGCGAACCTTATACGGGAGCTGAAGGAGCGGGACCCTAATCTCAATATCGCCTGTCTGGGCGGCGAGCGCATGAGAAAAGTGTCGGACCGGTTCATCTATAATCTCGCGGGCCTGGGCGTGGGCGGGTTTACGGCCCCGCTGGGCAAGTTTTTCCTGTGGCTGCGGCTGATCAGCCTCATACGCACTTATATGGAGGAGAAGAATCCTGCCTGCCTGATCGCGATAGATTTTTACGGGTTCAACCATCAGATTCTCGGGCTGGCCAAACACCGCGGCATCCCCAGCTATTACTATATCAGCCCGCAGGTGTGGGCGAGCCGGGCCGGGCGCGCGGCAAAGCTGGCGCGGCTGGTGAAAAAAATGATCCTGATTTTTCCGTTCGAGGAAAAGATCTACAAGGAAGCGGGCGCGGAGTGCGAGTATGTGGGCCATCCCATACTGGACATCCTGCCCGCGCCGGTCACGCCGCCGGCGCGGCGCGGCGGCACGAACTATCCGTGGAAGATCGGGCTGATGCCCGGCAGCCGCATGCAGGAGATCGAGCGGCATATGCCGGTGTTCTGGGCGTCGTTTCTAAAGATCAAGGAGGCGTTTCCGCAGAGCCGGGCCTATATCTTCGCCGCCAGGGAAGTGACCGACGAGCAGCTGATCGGCCTGTGCGCCAAAGGCGCGCCGCAGGAAAACCCGCACGACGTGGAGATTATCCGCGAGGATGATTATTACCTGCGCAGCCGGATGGACGCGGTTATCACCTGCTCCGGCACCGCCACGCTTGAAAACGGGCTGCTGGGGCTGCCGCTTTCGGTGGTCTATATAATGCCGGAAATCACCTTCCAGATCGCCCGGCGGATTATCAAGGTGCCGCATATTTCGCTGGTCAATATAGTCGCCGGGAAAGGGCTGGTCAGGGAGTTCATCCAGTTTCAGGCCACGCCCGACGCCGTGGCCGGCAGCATCATGCAGCTGTTTCAGAATCCCGACAAGCTCAACGCGATGCGCGCCGAACTGATCGGCCTGCGTTCGAAGCTGGGCGACCGGGGCGCGACCAGCCGGGCGGCCGGAATAATACTTAACGGCGCGTTTCCGGCAGGCGCGGCGGCGGAACCGCGCGCCGAACCCGGCGCGGAGCCGGTGGCGGCCGGAAAATAGAAATGGCGCGGCCGGCCCGGAGCCCGGGCCGCGCGCAGGCGGGAAAGGACGAACAGCATGGAAAACATAAAGCGCATATTGCCGTATCTCAAGCCGCACAGAACCAGGCTGGTTTACGCGGGCCTGGCCATGCTGGGGGTGGCGGCGTTCAATCTGGTGTACATATACTGCGTGCAGCCGCTGGTGGACAACCTGTCGAAACTGCAGAACAACGCGCAGCTGCTCTGGGTGGTGTGCCTGATCCCGGTGCTGTTTTTCATGAAGATGCTGGTGCAGTACACGCAGTCCTACCTGATGAGCGACGTGGGCCAGCGCGTGGTGCAGAAAATCCGCGACGATCTGTTCCGGCACCTGCACGCGCTTTCGATAGAGTTTTACTGGCGCAACCGCACCGGCGACATTATGGCCAAGGTTACCAACGATCTCAACTCGGTGCAGAGCGCGGTTCAGTTTCTGCCGCTGTATTTCATCCGCGACGTGGCCTCGATAGTGTTCATCTTCGGGTATCTGTTTTACGTCAATCTGCGGTTTACGCTGATCGCGCTGCTTATCGGGCCGCTGGCGGGGATAGTGCTGGGCGTGCTGGGCCGGAAAATGCGCAGTTCGTCGCGTCGCGCGCAGGAGACGGTCGGAAAAATTTATCACCGGTTTCAGGAAAGCCTTGAGGGCATGGAAGTGGTGAAAGCGTTTAATTACGAGGAAAGCTCGATCGCGCGGTTCGCCGTGCAGAACAACGAGTATTTCAGCCAGACGATGCGGTACCTGCGCGCGACCGCGCTGTCGGGCCCGCTGATGGAATTCCTGGGCAGTATCGTTATCGCGCTCCTTCTTTATTACGGCGGCAGGGAAATCATCGCCGGACGGATGACGCCCGGCAGTTTCACG
>JAQVSV010000054.1 GCA_028700325.1 Elusimicrobiaceae bacterium
GGAAAGGCGGCGATGACGAGAAGACAGCCGCCCAGGCCGAAAAAGAGCGCAAGGCAATGACTTCGGCGTTTGAAAAAATTGTCGCGGGCAAAACGGCGGACGGCGGCGCGGAACTTAAAAAGTTCCTGTCCGATTATCCCGCTTCGCCGTATGCCGATACGGCAAAGCAGGCGCTTGAGAAACTGCAGTCTCCGGTTCCGGAAAAGGCCGCTCCGGACACGGATGCCGGCAAAGCCGGGCTTCAGCCCGACGGCAAATAATCGCTTCGGAAACCTGTTTATGAAAAACGCGCGCGGAAACTTTCGTTTTCGTGCGCGTTTTTCTTTCATCGGCTGAAAATTTGGCTTAATGGACAAGATTATGCATAATACCGTCCGAGGAATGATTTAATGACATTTCAGGATTGGTGGAAATTTATAAATTCCACACACAAAAACCCGGCGCTGGCCGGCACGGCATAATGATTGCCGGCATGGCATGGCTCAAGCATGGGGATGGGGTGTGCAATCCTGCGCAAGCGAAGTCTGGATCAAAAGACCCCCCCGGCTAGCGTAATAACAACCGGCAGGCCAATGGCGCAGCCGGAGGAGCGTCATTCCGGCATCACCTGTACGCCGTATTCGCCGTCCGCGTCGGCTGAGGGCTGCTGGGTGTCGGACTGGGCCGGCGCGGGTTCGGTTTCGGATGTCGTGCCGGTTTCGCTGTCGGGCGCGGATTCTTCAGGTTCCGGCAGGGCGGCCGGTTTGGGTTCGACTTCGGTTATTTCGGTTTGAGGCGGCCGGAACCGTTTGGAAAAACATTCTTTCCGGTCGGGCGTTTCGGTAAGGATTGTCAGCGCGGCGGAATCCGTGATCGCCTTGAGCGCGGACGATTCGCTTCTGCCCGGCGGCATGAACGGATACAGCGGCAACAGCAGCAGGTGAAAGCAGGTTTTGACTTTGGCGGATTTGGTGAACTCGGATATTTTGCCGTCGTGTTTCATCGCGAAATGCATATAATGGACAGTGGGGATTGACGCGGGCAGAATAAACATCCAGCCGGTATCTATTAAAAAGCCAGTTGACAGCGAGCTGTAATCCCAGCGGTTGTACGAGATCGCGACGATGTGCAGTTCGTCGGTTCCGGTTTCCCGGTCATACAGTCCGGCCGCGGCGAATTTCTTTTCAACCGTTTCCAGCAGCCACTGCCGGTCTTTGGGGCTTACGGGCACGGGCGGCAGTTTTTTTTCTTCGGGTGTCAGCGCGGTGTTCTGTGACGCGGTTTTAAAAATCCGCTGTTTCCACTCGACGGTGATTTCCCTGAATTTGCGGTTTTGCCCGGCACATTCCTGTGCGGTCCGCATTTGTCCGCGGGTTACTACCGGCGCGGTGTGAAATGACATGCAGCCGCAGCACAGCGCGGCGATTGAGAGAACCGGAAAGCGCAAAAGTTTCATACGCCGATATTATATAAAATCGGCGCCGTTAATAGTGCCGGCAGATCAGGCCCGCGGAACGGTTTCCGGTAAACGGCCGTACGGCGCGTGGCAAAACGCTTTGCGATTTGGTAGAATATCTTACAGGTAGCAAACGGCGCGGTGGCCAAGTGGAAAGGCGGAAGTCTGCAAAACTTCTACTGCGTGGGTTCGATTCCCACCCGCGCCTGTTTTTTTCGCGTGCAACAGGCGTTTGTGTCTGAAGCGCTTCGCGCATGACCGGGCAACGGCGGCCGTGCGGCGGATTCAGCTTGACCGGCCGCGCTTCCTAACCGGCGGTATTTTTGCTATAATAGCTTCTACCGAGAGATATTGTCCGCGCCGCGGGCGTAGTTCAATGGTAGAACACAAGCCTTCCAAGCTTGTTACGTGGGTTCGATTCCCATCGCCCGCTCCAGGAATTTACGGGGTATTCCGTCCCCGCGCCGGCGCAGGCCGCGCATAACGGACTGGTTAATGCTGGGGTAGCTCAGCTGGTAGAGCATCTCCATGGTAAGGAGAAGGTCGTGGGTTCGATTCCCATCCCCAGCTTTTGGTTTACAGAAGATAGAAAACAGCAGGATAATCGGAGGAAGTGCTATGGCAAAAGAGAAGTTCTCCAGAACCAAACCTCACGTTAACGTGGGAACAATTGGTCACGTGGACCATGGTAAGACCAGTCTTACCCAGGCCCTGACGAAAGTGCTTGCGAAAGAAGGCAAGTCCAAAGCGATGGAATACGCGGAAATCGCCAAGGGCGGCGTTGTTCGCGACGCATCTAAAATTCTTACCGTTTCCGTTTCGCACGTTGAATACGAAACCGATAAACGGCACTACGCGCATATTGACTGCCCGGGACACGCCGATTACATCAAGAACATGATCACCGGCGCGGCGCAGATGGACGGCGCGATCCTCGTCGTCAGCGCCGCTGACGGCCCGATGCCGCAGACCCGCGAGCATGTGCTGCTCGCCCACCAGGTAAACGTTCCGAACCTCGTTGTTTTCCTTAATAAGGTGGACATCGTGGACGATCCCGAACTGCTTGATCTGGTGGAAATGGATATCCGCGAACTGCTCACGAAATATGAGTTTGACGGCGACAATACGCCCGTCATCCGCGGCAGCGCGCTTAAGGCCATCGAAGGCGACCCCTCCGATATCGGCGAAGGCGCGATCAAAAAGCTTCTTGAGGCGCTGGATAACAACATTCCCGAGCCGAAACGCGAAACCGACAAGCCGTTCCTTATGGCCGTGGAAGACGTGTTCAGCATCACCGGGCGCGGAACCGTGGCCACCGGCAGAATCGAAAGGGGAACCGTGCATGTGGGCGACACGCTTGAGATCGTGGGTTTCAGCGATACCAAGAACACCGTGGCGACCGGTCTGGAAATGTTCCGCAAACTGCTTGACGAGGCCATCGCCGGCGACAACGTGGGCGTGCTGCTGCGCGGCATTGATAAAGACCAGATTGAAAGAGGCCAGGTGCTGGCTGCTCCCAAATCCATCACCCCGCACAAGAAATTCATGTCGCAGGTCTATATCCTTAAGAAAGAGGAAGGCGGGCGCCACACACCGTTTTTCAAAGGATACCGGCCCCAGTTCTACTTCAGAACCACCGACGTTACCGGTTCGATTTTCCTCGGCGAAGGTGTCGAGATGATCATGCCCGGCGACAACACTTCGATGCAAGTGGAGCTGATTACCCCGATCGCCATGGAAGAGAACCTCCGGTTCGCTATCCGCGAAGGCGGACACACCGTAGGCGCGGGCGTAGTCACGAAAATTCTCGAGTAGTCCTTTTGGGACACTGAGAGGACTAAATGGCAAACGAGCGAATAACACTGGCTTTGGTTTGCGAAGTCTGCAAGAACAAGAACTATTATATTGCGCGCGGCAAGAAAAAAGATTTCAAGCTTGCGCTCAACAAGTTCTGCAAGGCCTGCGGAAAAAGCACAAAGCACAAAGAAGCAAAAGCCTGATCTTCTGTAATCCTGCTAGACCTCTGCCCGGTTTCAACCCGGGCAGAGGTTTGCAAACCTTAAGAGAGGCTTTGGAAGATGGAAACACGGGAGTGTCGGTTAACTGGTAAACCACCGGTCTCCAAAACCGGGACTGAAGGTTCGAGTCCTTCCACTCCCGCCAGTATCCGCAAGGCAGGCCAGAAGGCTATGCCTGTTTTTCCCTGTCCCCCGGCGCGTGGTGAGAGGAAAGAACACAGGACGGCTAAACTATGAACAAGGCAATACAGTTTGTAAAAGAAGCATACAGCGAGCTTTCAAAAGCGACCTGGCTGAACCGCAAACAGGTGTTTCAGTCCACGATATTCGTGTTTATGATAGTGCTGTTTTTCTCTATCTACATCAGCGCGGTTGATTTCGGGCTTTCGCGCATTCTCAGCGCAGTGCTTGGAGGTCGCTAACATGGAAGAACGCGGCTGGTACATAGTGCATACCCAGACGGGTTATGAGGACAAGGTCAGGCGCATCATCACCCAGCGCGCCGAGCAGCAGGGCTATGACGACCGGATTTTCCAGGTGCTTATTCCCACCGAAGACGTGGTGGAAGTCAAGTCCAACAAGAAGCTGTACAAGAAACGCAAATTTTTCCCCGGCTACGTGCTGATTGAAATGATACTCAACAGCGAGTCATACTGGTTTGTCCGCAATGTGACCGGGGTGACGGGTTTTCTGGGCGATCCCAGGCCCGTGGCTCTGCCGGAAGAGGAAATAGCAGGGATTATCGAACTGACGCAGGAGTCTTCGCAGGACAGGCCCAAGCCGGCCGTCCGGTTTGACAAGGGCGAAAACGTCCGCGTTATCGAAGGACCGTTCAAACACTTTATAGGCGTTGTTGAGGAAATCAACGAGCCCAAGGCCAAGCTGAAAGTAATGGTCACCGTGTTCGACCGGCCCACTCCCGTGGAGCTTGACTATCTTCAGGTAGAGAAAATATAGGAGAGAGCAAAATGGCAGCACCTAAAGGCAAGGCAATCAAAACATTGATCAAACTGCAGATTCCCGCGGGCGCGGCGAATCCCGCGCCGCCCGTAGGGCCGGCGCTGGGACAGCACGGCGTCAACATTATGGAATTCTGCAAACAGTTCAACGCCAAAACGGCGAAACTGGAAAAGGGGATCAAGATCCCCGTCATCATCACGGTGATGGAAGACCGGAGCTTCACGTTCATAACCAAGCAGCCGCCGATGTCGTCGCTGATCAAAAAGGTTATGGGTCTGGCGAAAGGGTCGGCCGAGCCCAACAAGTCGAAAGTGGGCCGGATGACCAAAGCGCAGATTGAAGAAGTCGCGAAGCTGAAACTGTCCGATCTTAACACCAGGGATCTGGAGCAGGCGGCGATGATGGTGCGCGGCACCGCCCGGAGCATGGGCGTTGACACGCTGGACTGATTAAAAATCGAGGGAGGGTTGAAGAACCCGAATGACCTCAGGAGAACTACATGGGAAAAAGAATCAACGCTGCGAATAAATCGTACGACAAGGTTCAGCTTTATACCGTTAACGAAGCGGTGGCGATCGTGAAAAAGAACGCCACGGCCAAGTTTGACGAAACCGTCGAGCTGCATCTGCGGCTCGGCATTGACACCAAGCAGGCCGACCAGCAGGTTCGCAGCACGATCGTGCTGCCCAACGGCACCGGCAAAACAAAACGGGTTGCCGTGATCGCCAAAAACGAGAAGCTGATCGAAGCCAGGGACGCCGGTGCGGACAGAGTGGGCGAAAATGACCTTATTGACGAAATCAAGGAAGGCAAATTTGATTTCGACGTGCTGGTTGCCACGCCCGACATCATGAAAGACCTTGCCAAGGTGGCCAAAGTGCTGGGCCCCCGCGGCATGATGCCCAACCCCAAGAGCGGAACCGTCACTTTCGAAGTGGCCCGCACCATCAAGGAACTGAAAGCGGGCCGCGTGGAATTCAAGGCGGACGATTTCGGCATTGTGCATGTGCCGGTGGGCCGGGCGTCTTTCGCGGAGCCGAAACTCGTCGAGAACGCGCAGGCTGTTATCGAGGAAGTGACCCGCTGCAAACCGTCTTCATCGAAGGGCACTTATCTCAAGAGCGTAAGCCTCTCTTCCACAATGGGCCCCGGGGTTTATATCAAACCCTAGCGGGTTTTCCATACGGACAAACCAACTTGCAAGCCCCCCTGCAAAGGGGGGCTTTTTGTTGGGTGGGCGTCACGTTCCGGCGTTTGCCGGCAGGCGCGGCATGGAATTTTACCGCGCTTGCGAGACCGGTTCAGTCGGGAGTTTCTTTTGATACTTTTGAAGCGGAAACGTCCAGACTGCCGATTCTGGTTGGCGGCCAGAAAATGCTGGAGGCTTTCCCCTTGATGTTTTCTTCCGGCACGGGGCCCCAGAACCGGGAATCGCAGGAGCGGTCGCGATTGTCGCCCATGGCGAAATAGGTGCCGGACGGGACTATTACGGGGCCGAAATTGTCGCGTATCGCCTCGCCGTAAATATTGCCGAGCTGGCGGCCGGCCCAGACGGCGGAGAAACTTTCATACGGCAGATTGGCGGACGAGAAGGGAATGCGTTCGGTGTCAACGAACCGGGTGTAGGTTTCGGCCAGTTCCGTGCCGTTGATAAAAACGCGCCCGTTGCGCAGCTCGACGGTTTCGCCCGGCAGCCCGATCACCCGTTTGATGAAATCGCGCCCGTACTGGGAGCTGCCGCAGTATGATTCGGCCGGGCTTTTGCTCGGGAATTTGAACACGATCACATCGCCCCGGCTTACGGCGCGTAGTTTCAGGATCCTGTTCTCCGTGAACGGCACTCTGGTGCCGTAAATGAACTTGTTCACAAAAAGGTGATCGCCGATCAGAAGCGTGTTTTTCATCGAGCCGGACGGAATCCTGAACCCCTGGAACAGGAAGTACATGAAGATTCCGCCGATGATCATGACCGGATAAATCGTCTCGGCCCATTCCAGATCGTTTTTAAGCGCTTTCTCGATGCGTTTTTCGTCGCGCCGGCGCACACTGAAGAACCCGATTGTCCATGCGGACAGCGTGAGCGCAGGCCATAAAACCAGCTTGAACCGGTTAACGAAATGCCATATCCCGGAGGTCTGCCCGTTGTCGAAATTCACGGTCAGCATAAGAAAGATTATGCCAGCCGCGCAGGCCCAGAACAGGCCGTGCCATACGGCGCATTTGGTCTGGTTCCTATATTCCTTTCCTTTTATGAGTTTTCCGGCGAAATACGCGTAAGTCCCCATTATCACGCCGATGAAAAAAACTTTGATTTCCATGAGAAGATATCTCCAGAGATGTTATAGTCCGGACAGCGAAGCTGCGGCGCGGCTTATCAGGCCCAGCCCGCGCCGGAACAGCGGCGCGGCCGGCCGGAAAAACGGGCCTTCGAAAAACGCGGCCTGAAACAGTTCCGCCCGGTCGCGGGTGCGGTTGATGAAATCGCGCGAGCAGGCGATCTGCCTGGCGACCGAGTTGAGCCCGTCGGCCGGCGTGCCGCCTTCCGCCGCCGCAAACAGGCTGAGCGCGTAATTGAAATCGCCCCGTTCCACCGCGGCGATCGCGGCGGTTACGGCTTTGCGGTAGGTGGCCAGATTGTTCTGCATAACCATGTAGGGGGATGCAGGATACTGCTTTGAAAACAGTTTCTGCGCCAGACTGTCGAATTTGGGCTGGGGCCGGAGTTTTGCGGCGGTGCGCGCCATGTCGGGCAAGGAAACGAAAATCAGCCATTTGGTCCGCCAAGCCGCTTCGGACGCGGAAAGCGCGTAAACCCGGCTGTACAGTTGCGGCAGAGGCAGTTTGCCCGCGTCCGCCAGCTTCAGTATCAGGGCATATTCCTCAAGCAGCCTGTTTGATTCCGCGGTCAGCCCCGGTCCGGCCGCGCTGTAGGCCTGCGCGGTTTGCTCAGGCAGTCCGGCGGTTCGCAGCAAAGCGGGGGTAAGCAGAACGGTTTCGGCGTTATCGCGTTGAAGGTGGGCGATGTGGGTTGTTATCTGCAGGCGCGCGATTCCGAGCCGCATTTCCTGCCGCAGTTGTTCCAGCAGGGCGGATTCCTCGGCGTTTATCTGTTTGCGGCTGACGAACTGGCCGAGATAATTCTGAAAGGTTTTAAAAGCCTGTATGGTTGTTTCCAGCTGTTTTTCGCGGGCGGCGAACAGGCCGGCCACTTGCTGGCGTACCGTCTGCCCGCCGCGGGTCGTGCCAAGCGCCTCCTGGCGGGTTTTCAGATTTTCGGCTATCTGCTGCGGCGTGGCTGCCGAGCCGCTCAGCCGTTTGGCGGCGATCGCGCGGTCCAGCGTCAGTTCTTTCTCAAGCTGTTCAAGCGCCGTTGCGGCGGAGGCGGTTTCCCGGCTGATGCTGGCCGGGTTCATGCGCCAGTTGAGGGCGGGGATGTCAAGCGCCTGCTGATTGCGGCGGAACCCGTCGGCTCCGGGCACGGACGACGAAGATTCCGAGCCGCCGGCGCCTGTTGCGCCGGACGAGTGCCGGCCTAAAAACAGCTCGTCGCCCGCCGCGGCGAGCTGTTCCGGGGTTTTTGCGTTTTTTGCGCGGCTGATGAAACCGTTGGTGATTCTGAGAAACTCCGGCGTGAGCATGGATCTGATTTTTGTGACCTGATGCGCGCCGGTCAGGACGTATTCGGTCTGTCCGTCCGGCAGGTCCTGCCCGGCGCGGTACAGCCGGGCGGCGGTGGACGGATTGGACTGGATCCAGCCGATCACCTGCATTCTCAGATCCGACCGGTCCGACGCGGCGGTTTTGAGCAGTTCGCCGGATTTCCCCGATTCGATGATAGCGTCGGCCAGTTTCGCCGCGACAAACTTGTCGGTCGCGAGTTTGCTTGCTATTTCATCATTCTCGGCGCCGGCCGCGGCTGCTGCCGGCGCGGCAAAACAGATATCCGCCGCCAAAACGAACAGCGTCAGGGTCAGAAACATCAGTCCCGGCAGGACTGTCAATTTCGGGTTGCTCATCCGTCTACAATAGTACACTTTATCATTGTGCTATTACAATGCCGGCCGCCTTATGAGCGCGCGCAGCGAACGGGCTAATGATAATAATATATAATTATGTCAGTTGCGCCGCCTTGTCCGTGTTTTTGCCGGCACTTGCGGCGCCGGAGGGCTGGTTTATGGATAGCAGGCATGTCGAAGTATTGCTTGATGTGGGAGAGCTGGGCACTGAAATCCGCATCCGCAACGCGCGGGTGCCGGACGCGCGGCGCATTCAGGTGCTGTATGCCGAGGAATACGGCAACAAATATCCGATCTCCACGATTTACGACCGCGAAAAAACGCGGCAGGCCCTGCGCGAGGAGAACATTTTCTGGCTGGTGGGCGAGCATGACGGCAAGATTATCGCGAGCCTGTTTTTCGCAATAGATCCCGCGCAGCGGCTTGCCAAAGCCGGCGGAGCCGTGGTGTCGCGGCTGTACCGCAAGCATAACCTGGCCTACACGATGATGAAGATTATACAGGAAAACCTCATCAAGACCCGCGCCATTGATATCGTCTACGGCACCACCCGCACCGTGAGCACCGCTCCGCAGTACCTTACCGAACATCTCAGCTTCACGCCGCTGGGGATTTTCCCCAACGCGCACAAGGTTTACGAGAACGAAACGCACACGCTGTCATGCTGGTTCAGCCCGGACGCGTGGAAAAAACGCAAGAAGCCCGTGAGGCTCATCGAGGAGATAACCCCGTTTTACGATATCGCCTGCCGCGCGCTGGCCGAGAAGAAAGTGGAGCTGGGCCCGGCCGGGGTTGTCGCTCTGCCGCCCGCGGAGCGCAAGGGCAGGGTTGAACTGATCCCGTTTGAATTCCTGGATGCCGAGCGGTTTGTGTCCGAGCGATATAAGAAGTTCAAAAGCGACGGAATGTTCGAGAATATGTACGTTCCGTTTCACGAGCCGAACGCGCTGCTCATTTCGCTGGATCAGAAAACCGAAATCTACCTGCATATCGAACCGCTGGACAGGTACTGCATGATTCTGGGCGGGCATACCGATGTGGACGACGCCTCGCTTGTGCTTCGCAGCGCGGCGCAGGAACTGCGCAAACACAATACGAGTTATATCGAGGTGCTCATTGACGCGTATTCGCCGCAGCTCCAGCGGCAGGCGCTGGACGCGCGGTTCATGCCGAGCGCGTATTTTCCGATGATGCTGCTTTCCGGACGCAAGCGGCTGGACCGGCTGGCTTTTTCCATGTCGTTTGACATGCTTGATTTCAGCAACGTTGCGCTGACCTCCTATTATCAGGAATTTCTTACCGAGTACCTGAAAATCTGGCAGAATCTTTATATTGATTATCCGTTCCGGAGCGTGAAATGACGCGCGCGGCCGCCTCGCCGGAGCCGAAAGCGCTGCCGCTTGACTGCGCGGCGGCCCGGCTGATCGAAACCCCGGCGTTCGCGCACGGCCCGGAGTCCGACGGTTTGTTTGTGCGGGCCATGCGCGAGTCCGCCCGGCTGCATTATGATAACTGCCCGGAATTCCGGGGGATCTGGAACGCGGCTGGCTGGACGCCGGAAACGTTGTGCGGCATCCGCTCAATTGCCGCCATGCCGTTTATTTATGTGGCGGCTTTCAAGGAGCGGAACCTCGCCAGCGTGCCGCCGGAAAAGGTGGAGCTGGAGCTTACTTCCAGCGGCACCACCGGCCAGCGCAGCCGGATCCTGCTTGATAAAATTTCGCTGCTGCGGGTGCGCCGGATCGCCTGGCAGGTGTGCGCCGCGCTCGGACTGGCGGATTTAAGCGTTACGGCTGACGCGCTGTGCTTCACTTTCGATCCCGCCCGGGCGGACAGTCTCGGCACCGCGTTTACCGACCAGCTGCTGACCGGGCTTACCAGACGCGGTGAAATTTATTACGCGCTCCAGTGGGATGACGAAACGGCCGCTTTCCGCTATAACATGGACGGCTGCATAGCCGCCGTAAAGCGCATGGAGAAATCCGGCCGGCCCGCCCGCCTGATGGGGTTTCCGGCTCATGCGATGATGCTGTGCGAAGAATTTGAAAAGCGCGAGGGCCGGCGCATCAGGCTGCATCCAGCCAGCTGGGCGCTCACCGGCGGCGGCTGGAAAGACAGGCAGGACCGCGCCGTGGACAAACAGGAAATGCGCGCCCGGCTCGCCCGCGGGCTGGGCCTGAAAACCGAGCGCGTGCGCGACATGTTCGGCATGGTCGAGCACGGGGTGCCTTACATGGACTGTCCGCACGGGAAATTTCATGTGCCGGTATACGGACGCGTTCTGGCGCGCGACCCCGGCACGCTTAAGGTGTTGCCGTGGGGCAAGAAAGGGCTGCTCCAGTTTGTGACGCCGTATCTGACGAGCTATCCGTCCGTTTCGCTTTTGTCGGCTGACTGGGGCAGCGTGGAAAAAAGCTGCTCGTGCGGGCTGCCCGGCAGCGTGATGACCGTGGCCGGCCGAGCCGGAGTGAAAAAATTAAAGGGCTGCGCGATAAGCGCGGCGTCAGTGTTATGAAAATACCGGCGTCCTGCATTTTCGGAAAACCGTTCTCCGGCGCGCTTGCTCCGGATAAGGTTGCCGCGGTGCTCAAGACAGCGCGTCTGCTTGCGCCGGCGGCGGCCGCGGTGCCGCCGGCCTATATTATTGACGTTCTGGTTCGCGCGGGCGCGCTGTTCGGCGCGAAAAACGGCGCATGGCGCGCGGCGGCGCGGGAGCATCTTAAAGAAACAATCCCGTTTTCGGAGCCGATGACCGAGCTTACGCTCGACATTATTCCGCATATGCTGGCGCGCGGGGAACTGGAGCGGCGGCTGGCGCTTGAACTGGTGGTTCCGCCGGATCCGGACGGGTTCGCCGCCCGGCCCGGCTATGACGGAGTGATAAAAGTCGTGCCTAAGGGCGTGGTGCTGCACGTCGGCGCGGGCAACGTGTTTCTGGGGGTGGTGGACTCGCTGGTGCTGGGCATTTTGACGCGCAACGTCAACATCGTCAAGACTTCCAGTTCCGGCTCTAATTTCGCCGCGCTGTTTGTCAAAGCGCTGGCGGCATGTGATAAAAAGAATATGCTGGTTCCCAATATCGCGGTGCTTAACTGGAAAGGCGGGAGCGAGGCGATCGAGCGGGCGGCCGTGTCCGGCAGCGACGCGGTGTTTGTCTGGGGCGGTGCGGAGGCGGTGAACCATTACCGCCGGCTCGCGCCGGAAACTGTCGCGGTCACCGGGTTCGGGCCGAAAGTGAGTTTCGGGCTGGCGATGCCGTCGGCTCTGGATCTGGACGCGCGGGCCGTCGCGCGCGCGGCGGTGCGGGACGCGGGGCTGTGGGATCAGTCGGCCTGCGCCTGCGCGCACGAGCTGTATCTGGTCTGTCCGCGGAAAGCGAAACGCGCGAAACTGCTCGCCGCAATGACGGAGCTGTGCGCGGAGGAGTTCGCCGCGCTTGAGCGCGGGCTGCCGCAGGGCCGCATGTCTGATGACGAGAAAGTGGAAACCCTGCGCGCGCGGGAACTGGCGAAAGTTGACGCTGCGGCCGGGCGCGCGGAACTGCGGTCCGGGTTTCCCCGGCACGGGTGGACGGTGATCGCCGAAACGGATTCCGCTTTCAAAATCTCGCCGCTGAACCGGGTGCTGTACGTCAAGTGCGCGGGCTCGCTTGAGGAAATAGGCCGCATGATCGCGCCGTACCGCGGCTATGTGCAGACGGCGGGCATAGCGGGCAATTTCCGCGAAAAAAAAGAGGCGGCTTCGGTATTCGCGCCGCTTGGCGTGGCGCGGATAACGGATCTGGGGAAAATGCTGCAATCGCCGGCCGGCAGTCCGCATGACGGGCGGTTCCCGATGTCGGAACTGGTCAGCTTCGCGGGTGTGGAGGGCGGGCAGACGAAACTTGACCGGTTTGCGGAGCTGATCTCTTATGCCAGGCGCAAGAGTCCGTTTTACAGGGACTTTTACAAGGGGCTGAAAACTGAAATCCGCACTTTGGAGGAATTCGCCCAGCTGCCTTTTCTCACCAAAGAGCATATTCTGGCCAACACTCCGCCGGACAGTTACGCCATGTTCACCGGCCCGATAGAAAAGGGCATCTATTTCGCTTCCGGGGGTTCGACCGGCAGTCCGAAATACATTTTCTACGACGCAGCGGAATTCGAGCGGGTCAGCATGCATATGGGCCGGTCGCTGGAGCGCGCGGGACTGGGCGCCGGCGACCGGGCGGCCAACCTGTTTGTGGCGGGCAATCTGTGGTCGAGTTTTCTGTCGGTAGAAAAGGCGCTGCCGTACACCGACGCGGTTTCCGTGCCGATAGGCAGCGCGCTGCCGATGGAAAGCATCCTGAAATATCTGGCGGAGTTTGACGTCACGGCGATCATAGGATTGCCGTCGTTTCTGCTGAAAGTGGCGGAGGCGGCGGCCGATCATAAAGTGAAAAGCCCGCTCCGGTATATTTTTTACGGCGGCGAGTATGTGGGTCCGGAGATGGCTGCTTATTTCAGGACGGTGTTTCCCGGCGTCAGGATTCATTCGGCGGCCTACGCCACGGTTGATGCGGGTGTTATCGGGTACCAGTGCCCGCATTGTTCGGGCGGCATGCATCATCTGTTCGCCGACGAGCACTATCTAGAGATTGTGGATCCGGAAACCGGCGCGCCGGTGGCGCCTGGCCAGACCGGCGAGCTTGTGACCACGGTGCTTAACAAACGGCATATGCCTATTATACGGTTCAGACTGGGCGATCTGGGCCGGTTGGTGGAATCGCCATGTCCGTGCGGAAGCCGGGACCGGCGGTTTGAAATACTCGGCCGCTGCGACGACCGGGTTCATGTGGGCGGGGCGCATCTGTTCGTGGGAGATATGGCCGCCGCAGTCAGCGCGGTTTCGGGCCTGAGTTTTAATTTCCAGGCCGTCATTTCCAACAGCGGCCCGCGCGAAATGATAACATTCAGGGCGGAGACGGCCGAACCCGTCATGTCCGGGTCCCTGCGCCGCAGACTGGCGGCCCAACTGCTGGATGCCATACGCAGCCACTGCGAGGACCTGACTTATGTCCTCGACCGCCGCTGGATGGCAGACCCCGTTATAGAGATTCTGCCGCCCGGCGGCATAGAACGGGTAGCCCGAACGGGCAAAATAAAACGTGTGATAGACCTGAGGATAAATAACTGATATGTACGCACTCGACTGCGGATTACTCCGCTTTTTCAACTCTGTCTTAAGCTGTGGATTTCTTGATTCAGTAATGCCGTTGATAACCAGGCTGGGCTCTTCGTTTTTCATTGTGCCGCTTGGCCTGGTGCTGATGCTGGTGCCGCGCCGCCGCTACCGCGTGGCCGGCATAGTGCTGTTCGCCGCGCTGGTTCTGGGCCAGACGGCGGTGGATATCATGAAGGAACTGTTCGCGCGGGGCCGGCCGTTTCAGTCGCTGGACTGGGTGCGTCAGCTGGTGGAGCAGGGCGGCTATTCCTTCCCGTCCGGCCATACGGCGGCCGCGTTTCTGACCGCATATGTGATGGCGTGGAGTTTTAAAGAGTTCAAGTGGCAGATTTACTCGCTTGCCGCGCTGGTCGGAATAAGCCGGATGTATGTGGGCGTGCATTATCCGTCCGACGTGCTGGCCGGGGCGCTGGCGGGGCTTGGAGCGGGGTGGTTCGCCGTGTCGGTCGCGCGGCAGGTTCTGGCGGGCGAGGGCGGTTCTTATCATAACCACCATCACGGGTACGGCGGCAACCGGCATTACAGTCACGGCCGGCACGACGGGCGTCGCGAACAGGGCAAATTCGCAAAGACAGGGCGGCAGGAAGCTCCGGCTTCCGCGCCCGCGGGCCAACCCGGCGACGGCGCGCAGAAGAATGCCCAGCCCCGGCGCAGCAATAACCGGCCCCGGTTTAACCGCGGCCGCCGAGGCGGAGCCCGGCCGGGCAACGGCAACATGGCGCAGGCTGCGAAGGCCGGCGGCGCGGCGCCCGCCGCGAAGTAGGAGCGCGGGCGGCGGGTATGGTTTCGTTACCGGATCTGGTTCCGCGCGGGATTACTTTTATAGCCGGTTCTGAAAAGAACGCCGGCAAGACGGCGCTGCTTAACCTGCTGCTGGAGCGGCTGCGCGGGCGCGGGAGGACCGGTTACCTGTCCATAGGTGTGGACGGCGAAAGCCGGGACATGCTTTTCGGAAACCCCAAGCCGCGCATTTACGCGCAGCCGGGCGATCTGGTGGCTACGTCGCAGGCGGCTTTGTCCGATTCGTCAGCCGAATACAGGGTGCTGGAAGTTTTCCCCGGGCGGACGGTGCTGGGCAAAACCGCGCTTGTGGATATAACCAGAGCGGGTTTTGTCGAGCTTACCCGGCCCGGCGATAACGCCGAAGTGGCGGAACTGCTATGGCGGCTGCGTGAGGAGTTCGGGGCGGAAACCGTGCTTGT
>JAQVSV010000055.1 GCA_028700325.1 Elusimicrobiaceae bacterium
AGCTGTGCGGCCGGCGGATGGTGATCCGGCAGGGCCGGCGCGGCCGGTTCATGGCGTGTTCCGGTTTTCCCGCCTGCAAAAACACCCATTCGCTTGACGGCGAGGGCAACAAGGTGGCTGGTTCGGGCCCGCTTCCGACCGACCGCAAATGTGAAAAATGCGGAAAAATCCTTTTGCTGCGCAACGGCCCGCGCGGGCGGTTTCTGGCGTGTTCCGGGTATCCCCGGTGCAAAAATATCGTGAAAACGACGCCTGAAGAAATAGAGGAACTGCTTAAAAAAGCCGAGGCCGGACAGGCCGTTAAGAATGGCTGACGGCGCAGGTTTGCCGCGCCGCTAAACCATGCGGGAACAGGCCGAGAAATTTCTGCTGTACCTGCGGTCGCGCAATTACGCGGCCCGCACGCTGCGCGCGTACAGCGCATGCCTTGACGAGTATCTGGAATTTCAGGGCCGGCGCGGCGCGGCAACGCTCGCGGGGTTTAACAGGACGAACATACGGCTGTATCTGGCGTATCTGAGCGCGGCCGGCCCGGCGCGCAACACCGTGATAACAAAGATTTCCGCGCTGCGCAGTTTCGCCCGCTACGCGATGGATCAGGGTTTGCTCAAGCGCAATCCGTTTCTGCTGCTGCCGCTGCCGAAAAAAGAGCGCCGGCTGCCGCGGTTTCTTACCGAGGAGGAAGTGGCCGGGCTGATTGATGGGCTTAAATATACGGACCGCGCGGGCGGCCGCAAGAGCAGTCTGCCCCGGTATGAGAAACGCGACCGCGCGTTGCTTGAGTTGCTTTACTCCAGCGGCCTGCGCCGCGCGGAAGCCGCGGGGATGAATGTAGGCGACGTGGATTTTTACAGCGGGTTCGTGCGGGTGCTGGGGAAAGGCTCGAAAGAACGGCTGGTGCCGGTGGGCGAGCGGGCGCTGGCGGCTTTGCGGGAGTATCTCGCCGAACGGGCCGGGCCGGGGCCCGGTGAGCCGATGTTTGTCAACCGCAATGGCGCCCGGCTAGGCGGGCACGGAGTTGCGTTCGTGCTGAAGCGGGCGCTGTATGTGACCGGCGCCGAACGCGCGGTTTCGCCGCATGCGCTGCGCCACAGTTTCGCCACCCATATGCTTAACAACGGGTGCGACCTGCGTGCGCTGCAGGAAATGCTCGGGCACCGGAACCTGGCCACGACCCAGATTTACACGCATGTGTCGTACCGGCACCTGCGCAAGGCGTATGACGGGGCTCATCCGAAAGCGGCACGGCGGCGCCACGCCGCCTTCAAGCCGGACGGAACTGATGGGCGCGCCGCATGAACGCGGGCGCGGCGGCTGTTTTCAAGGAGGAGGTTCATGATCGGAATAGGCGTTGACGCGGGCGGAACTTTTATAAAATTCGTGGCCGTGGGCGATAACTGCAGAGTGCTTGACCGCGCGCAGGCTCATACGCCCGCCACGGGCGGGGAATTTGTCGGGGTGATTTCGGAGCGGATTCTGCAGTGGAAGAGAGAGCTGGGCGGCCGCCTGTGCGCCGCGATGGGGTTCGCCGGCGCGGTGGATTTTGAGCGCGGAGTGGTGCACAAGGCGCCCAATATTCCCTGCATAGAGAATCTGAACATAGCGGAGCAGGTCAAAAAGCGGACCGGGATACCCTGCGTGCTCGATAACGACGCCAATATGGCCGCCTGGGGCGCTTACGCCTATGACCTGAAGGAAAAATATCCCACCGTGATTACCGTAACGCTCGGCACCGGAGTGGGCGGCGGGCTGGTGCTTGACGGCGAGCTGTTCCGCGGCGCGACGGGCGCGGCGGCCGAAATAGGGCACATGAACATAGAGCCGGGCGGACGCAGGTGTCCGTGCGGCGGGCGGGGCTGTCTTGAGGCGTATTGCGGCAAACACGGCATTATAGCGCGGGCCCGGTCGGCCTATGCGGCGGCGGGCAAAAAAATACCCGACGGCATTGATCCGCTCTGGCTGGCCGAAGCGGCGGAAAGCGGCGACAAGGCCGCGCTGGAGCTGTGGCGCAAAACAGGCGAATACCTCGGGTACGGGCTGGGCAACGCGTGCGTGCTGCTGAGCCCGGACGCGATAGTGTTTACCGGCGGGCTCAGCGGAGCGAAAAAATTTTTTATGCCGGCGGTTGAAAAAGTGTTCGCGGACTGGGCGATGGACACGGCGTTCAGGCATGTGAAGCTGAAAGTGTCGCGCTTTCCTAATCTGGGCAGTATGGGCGCCGCGCTGTATGCCCGGCATTGCTGCCGGAAATAAAACCGTGAGATACCTGCCACGCTTCGCGCTTGCATGTCTGGCGGCGGTTTTTACGGCCGGCGCGTTCGGCTATGACCTGCCGGACGCCGGCGGCAGTCCGCATATTAATTTCGAAGCCGATCGCGCCGACTATAACCGCGCCGCCGACAGCATAAAGCTTTCCGGCCATGTGAAACTGAAGGAAGTCGGCCGGCCGGACGAGCTGCCGGGCCGCGAGCTGTTCGGCGAGGAGTTTACGGTTTATCCGTCGAGCACGGTGGCGGTTTCGTCGGGCGGGGTGCTGGTGAAGGAGGGCGAGAACGCTTTTTACGGCGAGGACGGCGTGTTTGACTGGGCTGTTAAATCGGCCACGCTGAATTACGTTTCGGCTTCTTACGGAGCCTGGCGGGTGATGGATTCGGAGATGATGTCGCTCTCCTCCGGCACCGAGCAGAAATACCGCAAGGTCCGCATAACCAGCTGCAATCTGAAGGATCCGCATTACTATATAAAGCTGAACAGACTGAGCGTGATACCCGGCCGGCGGGTTTACGGTACCGGCGCGGTTTTGTACATTGACAACGTGCCGGTGTTTTACATGCCGGTATTTTACAAGCCGCTGGGCACGGAAAACCCGTATGTCACCTATGTGGCCATGGGGTACGACAAGCGCAGCGGAGGCAGCCTCAAAACCACCACGGTATATAAATTCAATCCGCGGTTCACCGGCAAACTGTTTCTTGATTATTTCACCAATCTGGGCATTGGAACCGGCTCGGAGCTGGGGTATAAGGATCCGGCCCGATTCAACGGCAGCGTGGCGGGTTATTATATCCGCGAGAACGGCACGGCCAATAAGCGCTGGGGTCTGACGGGCGGCTACTGGTGGAAACTGCGCGACACTCTGTCCGGCGGCGAGCCGGACGGCGAGCTTTATTACAGCCAGGCGCAGTTCCGGCTGGTGTCCGACCCGTATTTCAACAACGATTTTTTCCGGTCCAATCCCTACGCCGTCAGCCCCGACGCCAACGCCAGCGCCGCCGTTGTCCGCCAGACCCGCAAAACGCTTCTGCGCGTAAGCTACATCAAACAGGAAACGATGTCGGGCGACGAGTTTGTTAAAACCTACGAGGCGCGCCCCCGGCTGGATTTCAATACCGCGCCGTTTCAGGCGCTGAAACTGCCGGTTCTGAACACCGTTACCGCTTCATACGAAAGCGCGCAGACCCAGACGACCGGCTATTATCTGTCAAAAGCCAACGCGCGGTGGAATGTGGACAAAAGTTTTTATGCGGCTGGCTGGAGCATGGTGCCGTCGGTTTTTTATGACGAGACGGTGCTGCTCTCGCCTTACGCGGCGGATTTTCAGTCGCGCCAGAGCGACCAGCGGATCGGCCGGATTGGCGGCTCGTTCTCCCTGCGGCACAATATTTTCTGGGGCGGCACGGCGGACCTGAAACAGACTTTCGTGCGCCGGTTTTCCACAAACACTTTCACGCGCGACGCGCTGGCCGATGACCGCGGCAGCGAAATGAACCAGCTTTCCTATTCCAATTTCTTTCGGCCGAGCCGAGATACTTACCTGATATTTTCCAGCAGCTACGATTTCCGCGATCTCAGAAGCGGTGCGCGCGATTTTACAGACAGGATCAGCCCGTTCGTGCTCAATTTCGCCTACACGCCGCGGCCGGAGCTGACGGTGTTTTTCAACGACACCTATGCGATCGGCGACGGCAATCAGGCTTTCTCGTTCCAGGCCGATTGCGGCAAAGTGGAAGGCAACCGGATGGGGCTGGGTCTGTCGAATTACAAAAACGATCCCTCCAGCTATATCGTCAACCATACGTTCAACTGGTTCCCGCAGGGCCGGTCGTGGGGAGTGCAGGCGGGGCTGGGTTATAACATAAGAATGCGCGGGTTTGAGGCTGAGTCGCTCAGTCTCTATTCCAAGGAACTGACTGTTTACAAGACATTCCATGATTTCAACACCGTCTGGAACGTACGGCTCCGCCCCGGGGTGCAGGCGTTCAATTTCAATATCAACCTGCGGTTTAACACGGTAAAAAGCCGCATCGTGTCGGAACGGGAGGCGCAGCGGTTCTGGTATCCGTGGCGCGACCAGGGCCCGGGCGCGACCGGCCCTGCCGACGCCAACCCGGCAGTGCAGGCCAATCCGTTCTAGCCGGCTGCGCCCGGTAATTTCCCGAACGGGTTTGACGCTTGGCTCATACTCTGATAACATTATTAGAGTAAAGGGAAGACGCAACTGCGGAGGTATGTAATGAAAAAGATTTTCCTGTTAGTGTCGGCGCTCGCGCTGGTTTCCGTGAGCGGCTGCGGCAGCAAAAATGTGAAGACCGCTGAAGACTCGGCCGCCAGGGCGCGCGCCGAAAAAATAGGCGAACAGAATCTGCAGGCGGACAATATTGTAGTGGCGGACGACAATATTCCCATTCTGCCCGGCATGGAAGAGGATAAAATCATAGAGGCCGCCGAGCCTGAAGCCAATATCCGCGCCGGCGTGTTCGACGCCTCCGACGGGCTCGCGCCGCTTTATTTCGCGTTTGACAAATATGAACTGACTGACGACGCGCAGCGGGCCGCGCGGTCAAACGCGCTGCAGCTTAAATCCTTTAAAAAGGACGATGTTCTGGTGGAAGGCCACTGCGACGACCGCGGCACCATCGAGTATAACATCGCGCTTGGCCAGAAACGTGCCAAATCCGTGCGGGATTATTATGTGGGGCTGGGGATAACCGCAGAAAAAATCACCACTATTTCCTACGGCAAGGAAAAGCCAGTCTGCTCCGAGCAGACCGACGAGTGCTGGCAGAAAAACCGCCGCGCGGAAACCAAGATCCGCGGTTAGGGCACACGGCCGTGAGCGATAACGCAATGCGATATCTGAGAGTCGGCGCGGCGCTGTGCGGTGCGCTGGGCATGAGCGGCTGTCTTGCCACGATGGAAGACACCGACCTGCTGCACCGCCAGCTTAACGCGATGAACGCCACGCTTGAGCAGATGTCGAAAAATCAGGCCGACATGAACCAGCGGTTCGAGCGGATGGGCAAGAGCTATGACGCGCAGTCCGAAACCCTGAAGGATTTTGACAGCCGGCTGTCGCGCAATTCCGCCAAACTTGACGATCTTAGCGTGATGTTTGACACCGCCATGGCGGAAACGAAAAGCAAGGCTGCCGCCGTGCTGCCCAGCCAGATTTACGGCGAAGCCTACGCCAATCTCATGCGCCGCAGTTATGACAGCGCGGTGCAGGGGTTCTCGCTTTATCTGGAAAAATTCCCCGGCGGGGAGCTGGGCGACAGCTGCTATTATTACCTTGGCAACGCCTACGAGGGCAAGGACGACCGCAAAAACGCCGCCGTAGCCTACGCCAGGGTGCTCGCCAAATATCCCGGCAGCGAATTCACCGCCGCAGCGCGGCTGAAATACGCGCAGGCGCTGCTCGCGCTGGGCGGCAAGGACGAGGAGGCGAAAAATTATCTCCGTTTCGTCATCAAGGATTTTCCTTACAGCCAGCAGGCCGCCATAGCGCGCGCCGAACTGGAAAAGCTTGAGCCGGGTTCCGCCGCGGACCGGACCGGGCCGGCGGCGCAGGTAAAACCCGCCGCGCCGCCCAGTCCTTCCCTGCCGGCGAAAAAAGCCGCCCAGCCGGAGTCAGGCAAGCGCGGGCGGAAAAACGGGGCATCCGGGTCTAAATGAAAAAAACCGCAAGTGTAATTCTGAGCGCGCTGATTCTGGCGGGCTGGTGCCCGGCGGGCGTGTTTGCCGCTCAGGGCGACATTTATATCGGGGTGGAGGGCCAGTCGGGCAAGACCGATAAAATTCCGCTTGCCATGCCGGAATTTCTGGCTGAACGCGCCAGTTCGCCGGCCGATATGGAAACCGCGCGCAGGCTAAAGGAAGTGGTGCGTGCGGATCTGCTGTTTTCGCGGTATTTCGATGTGGACGAGTCGGCCGGCCCGCGCGTGGAGTGGGACGATAACCGGTCCGGGCTGGAGGCGTGGAAAAAAACCGGCGCGCGGTATCTGGTGCTGGCGAAATGCGGCGATCTTGAGGGCAAGCAGTGGACGATGTCGGTCAATCTGTATGATTTGCAGTCGGGTCTGGCTATCCTGAGCAAATATTACCGCGGCTCCGCCGCCGGGCTGCGCCGGGGCGGGCATCTTTTTTCCGATCAGGTTGTCCGTCAGATCACCGGCCGGACCGGCATAGCGCATACGCGCGTGGCTTTCGCCAATGACTCGACGGGCCATAAGGAAATCTATCTGGTTGATTACGACGGCAAGAACCTGACGCAGCTTACCCGCGACAGATCCATAGCGCTGCTGCCGCGCTGGGCGCCTGACGGCGAGCGGCTGTTTTATACCACCTACCGGTACCGCAACCCCGACACGTTCGAGATCAATCTGGCGGAACGCAAGATCAAACCGCTTTCGCTTTACCAGGGCATCAATCTGCCGGGCGGGGTTTCGCCGGACGGAAAGGAACTGGTGCTCACGCTGTCGCGCGGGCGCACGCCGAACATCTATATAATGAACCTTGAAACCAAACAGCTGCGTCAGCTGACGAAAGGCTACAGCGTGGACAGCTCCGCGACATTCTCGCCGGACGGCAATTATGTGGCGTTTGTGTCGGACCGGAGCGGCAATCCCCAGATTTATGTGCTGGAGCAGGCGACCGGCGAGCTCAAGCGGCTGACCCGGCTGAACTGGTGCGACTCGCCGGAATGGTCGCCCGCCGGCGACTGGATCGTGTTTTCCGGGCGGGAAAAACCCGGCGATCGCATGGATATCTATCTGATAGATCCCACCGGTTCGCAGCTGCGGCGCGTTACCCGCGACGCGGGCTCCAACGAGGATCCGTCCTGGTCGCCCGACGGAAGATTTATCGTGTTTACTTCAACCCGCAACAACGCCCGGCAGATTTATGTCATGGATGCCGACGGCTCGGCCCCGCATCTTGTGGAGCGGCTGCCGGGAAAATCATACACGCCGCACTGGTCCCCTTAAATAACCGCGCGAGTTTTTTTGACCGTGTTTCCGCCCGGGCTGAAAACGCCGGCCGGGCGCGTGGCGCCGTAATGTTATAATTAACGCATGGGCCGGCGTAACAAAAAAATCATAGCGGCTGTCACTTTGGCCATGTTCGCGTTCGGGCTTATGGCGTCGGCTTTGTTCATAAACCAATGGGCGCGCAGCGGTCGGGCGGGCACAGACGATCCCGACACCTATCTCCGGCTTATGAAAGCGGAACAGGTTTACGTCACCGGCGACCGGGCGGCCCGCACAATCAATAAAATCGGTCCGCCGGCGGGTTTGCGGCTGCACTGGACCGCGCCGGCGGATTTTCTGCTTATAAACGGCGCGCGGTTTTTTCCGCAGGATAAAGGATTCCGCGCGGCGCTGTTTGAGTGGAGCGGCTGGTATCCGGCGGTACTGTTTGCCGCGGCGGGGTTCTGTCTGGCGTTGTGCGGCGTTTATGCCGGCGTTACGCCTGCCGCGCTGTTTTTCGTTCCGGCGGTGGCGGCGCTGCGGCTGCTGTTTTGGGGAGTGCTGGTGCCGGGCAATGCCGACCACCACGGACTGCAGGCGGTTTTATGGCTGGCGCTTGTGGCGGCGGCGTTCAAGATCTTCAAAACCGAAGGGCGGACGGGGTTTGCGATCGCCGGGGTCATAATCGGGCTGGGGATTTGGGTGAGCGTGGTGTTCATGGTCTTTGCGGGACTTGTGTGCGGGAGCATCGCGCTGTGGTGCGTTTATGCAAAAAAGCCCGACTGCCGGTTCGGGGCCGTATGGCTTTCCGGCTGCGCGGCGGCTGTGCTTGGCGCGGCTGTTTTGGTCGAATATCCGGCCGGCGTGCGCATGGGCGCGGTGTATGACATGGTTTCAACAGCGCATGCCGCGCTGTTCGCATTTATCGGGCTGTCCGCATGGGTTTACGGATTTTTCTTCTGGCGGCTGGAAACCGCGCGCGCCCGGTTTTATGCGGCGGCGGGCATGGTTTTGTGCGTGCTGGCGGCGGAATATTTGCTGTTTCCCGGTTTATTCGCCAGCCCGGTCCGGCAGTACGGCGGAGAAGCGTTTTATTCAATAATAAGGGAATGCCGGGCGCTGGTTAAATTGCCTGCCGCGATACAGCTGGCTTTCTGGTTCGAATTTACAGCCGCGACGGCAGCGGCGGGTTTTTATTCGGTAAAGGCCGCCCCGGTGGACAGGGCGGCCTGGAGGATGATGGCTGCCCTGTGCGTGGTGTGCGGAGCGTTGTCGTGTTACGAGGTGCGGTGGCTGCGGTATGCGACACCGCTGTTTGTAATTCCGCTTTCCGCGCTGTGCGCTTCGCTAATGCGCTGGCCGGGCGGCAGGAAAACCGGCGAGGGCCGCCTGATCGCGGCGGTGGCTCTGCTGGCCGTAATTTTTTCGCCGGCGGCGGTTATTTTTTTCACGCCCGCGTCTTGCTCCGCGGAGCAGGCGCTGGGGTCCGCTTTGCGGCGGGGCGGAATCGCGGCCGCGCTGGGCGCAAAGCCTGTCACGGTGCTTGTGCAGGCCGGTTTTGCGCCGCAGCTTGTGTACTGGACCCAGCATAATGCGCTGGCCGGGAATTATTACCAGCTGGTATCGGAGCGGAAACAGTATGAGGAATTTTTCGACGCGGCTTCAGATGAAGCCGCGTATCGGGTTGTTAAATCGGCGGGAGTCGAGGCGGTGCTTTTCTGCGCCGGCGCCAGACTGCTGGAGCAAAGCCAGCGGTTCGCCGACGCGCTTGAGCGTGGTGAAACGCCCGGCTGGCTGGTGCCCGTGCCGGGTTACGGAAAAAACGAAAACGGCATATTGTTTTATACCGTCAGGCAAATGCCGTGAGGCATTGCCCGCTCCGCGGCTGCGGTTTTTCCGTATTCGCGCGCGGCCGGCCGGCAAATTTATTAAAATTAATGCGGATGGGTGAAATATTTTTACAAGGAGAATACGGATATGAACCGTGAAGCCGCTTTTGCCCTGCTCGGCCAGTATGTGAAAAACGAGAATATGATCAGGCACTGCCTCGCCAGCGAAGCGGTGCTGCGCGCGCTGGCGGTGCGCCTGAATCAGGATGCCGAACTGTGGGCCATAGCCGGGCTGGTGCATGATGTGGATGTGGAAATTACCGGCTCCGATCCGGCGCAGCACTGCCGGGTCGCCGCGCAACTGCTGGCGGATAATGGCTACCCGCAGGAGCTGATCGCCGCCGTCCGGCTGCACAACGAAGCCGCCTGGCCCGGCGAAAAACGGGCTTCCATTTTCCAGCATGCGCTGGCGGCCGGCGAAACGATTACAGGGCTGATCACCGCAACCACGCTGGTGTATCCGGATAAAAAACTGGCGTCGGTAAAATCAAAATCCGTGGTCAAGCGGATGAAGGAAACCAAATTCGCCGCTTCGGTCAGCCGCGAGAATATCATGGAATGTGAACTGACAGGGGTTCCGCTGCCTGAATTCGCCGAACTGGCGGTAAACGCGATGCGCGAAATCGCGCCGGAACTGGGGTTGTGATCAGTCGGACGGCCAGAGCCTGCCCAGCCGTTCGATTTCCGTGACGACCCGGCGTTTCTCTCCGGGTTCTACGGTTTCGCGGTAGCGCGGGTTCGCGGTTCCGACCGAACGGTCGAACGCCTGTTCCGCAAGAGAGTCCGACAACCCGGTTTTTACGTCTTCCACCAGCGGGGCCAGCAGTATTTTCATTTGCGCGGCGGTGCCGAGCGCGTCAAATCTCTGTCGGTCCCGCGGCTGACCGGCGGAAGGAGCGGCTTCAGGCGGTGCCGGAGCAAGCCAGTAATAATCAACCTGCTGCCATATTCTGTACGGGCGGAACTGGACGCCGGAGAGGTTGACGCTGGAATTTCTAGTGAGTCCGCCGGCCAGCCGGCGCGCTCCCGACGGAGTTAACGGGCTGAGCAGGGCGGACAGCATGGAGCCCGGCCTGCTGAGCAGCCGGAACAGGCGCGGCGCCGCGGTTTTAAGATCGTCATTGGAAAAACGCAGGCCGCAGCGGGCGGAAAAATCGGTTTTTGCCGCGTCGGCAGTCAGCGTGAAGCTGAAAGGCGCAGGCTGGTCGTCCGGCGGGGTTCGCGCGCCGGCGGCGGCGCGGGCGGGCTCAGTGTTTTCAGCCGGGGCGGGCGTTTCGGCGCGGCAATGCCCGGCGAAAAACAGCAATAGCAGTCCTGCCGTCAACAGCCGGCCCGTGTGACATAAAGGAGTTTGCATATCCGCTATTATTATAGCTAAACTTAATGATATATAGCTGATGAGGGGAATGTTTATGAACAAAAGTCTGCTGTTGAGTTTATTACTTTCCAGTTCATGCGCCGCAATGGCTTTCGAGCAGGTTAATGTAGTCGGGGAATATAAATCCTATTCCTATAAAAAACCGGTCGCTGCCGCCGCAGTGGGCGACAGGGTGTATGTGCTGGACAAGGGCAATTCGCGGCTGGTGCTATTTACCGAGGGCAGGAAACTGCCGGATTTCATAGGCAAAGCGGGCGACGGCCCGGGTCGGTTCGACGAGCCGGCCGGACTTTGCGTCACCGCCTCCGGCCTGATTTATGTGGCGGACACCGGCAATGACCGGGTGCAGGCGTTTGATAGGGACGGCAATTTCCTTTTCGGGTTCGGCAATACGGGCGAGGGCGCGAGCAGGCTTTCCGCGCCCGAAGCCGTGGCCGCTGGTCAGGACGGCATGATTTATGTCGCCGATACCGGCAACAGCCGCGTGGCGGTATTCACGGAAGACGGTGTTTATGCGCGCTCGTTTACGGGAGTCGCCGAGCCGGCGGTCCTGAGCGTGGACGGCGAAGGCAATATTTTTGTGATGGGCGCGGCCGGAGGGGAAGTTGTGCGATTCGCGCCGGACGGTACGCGGCTGGGCGCGCTCAAGGTTGCCGGCCGGGCGTTTTGCGCCAATCATTTCGGGCTGCTTTATTCAGCCAGCGCGGACAAAGGCAAGGTGATAGAGTTTTCGGCGGACGGCCTGCCGCAGGGCGAGTTCGGCACGCTGGGCAAGGGCAAAGGCCAGTTCCGCGAACTGGCCTCGGTGGATGCCGCGGATAACGGCGATATCCTTATCACCGACTCCGGCAACAAGAACGTCACCCGCATTGCGTTTGTTACCGCCGGCGCGGCGGTCGCGCAGAAACCCGCTTTCAACGCCAGCATGACGCTTGCCGGGCCGCTGCGCGAGGACAAGGCGGCCATATTCCCGTTTGTGGTGTCTTCCGGCGTGGTGACCGGATACTATTGCGAAGAAAAGGTTTTCAAAAGCGGGTCCGGTGCGATTAAATTCGGCGAATACGGCAAGGAGCCGGGCAAAACGCGCGAGCCCCGCTCGATCGCGTTCAGCGCGAAAAACGGATTTTATGTGTCGGACTCCGGCAACGACCGGGTGGAGGTGTTCGGCCCGGATGGAAAATTCATCCGCGTTATCGGCGAGCGGGCCGGGTTCATGGGCAGTTCCTCCAAGGAAGGCCGCATGGACGAGCCTGCTGGTGTGGCGGCGGATAGCGGCGGCGGGGTGTTTGTGGCCGACGAAGGCAATTACCGCATACAGCAGTTCACCGTGTCGGGCATGTTCGTCAACGCGGCCGGGCCGAAACTGGGAAAATACAAGCTGGACAAGCCGGTCGGGATCGTGATTCTTGAAGATAATCACCGGCTGGTGCTTGATCGCGGCCTGAAAAAAGTTTTTGAGCTGCTGCCTAACGGCAACCTCAAGCAGGTGTGGGGCGAGGCGGGCGAAATGCCGGGCCAGTTTATCAATCCGGTTTCCATCGCGTATGACGGGCGCGAGTTCGTGTATGTGCTGGACGCGGGCGACGGGCGCGTTAAAATTTTTACCCGCGAGGGTAAATTCAAGGCCGCGTTTTTCGCCCGGGGCACCGGGCGCGGGGAATACATGGCGCCGGCCCAGATCGCGTTTTCCGGCGACAGCCTCTACATCACCGATCCCGAGCGGAAGAAATTTGACGAATACCGGTTCAAAATGCTGCTCGCGCCGCCTGTCGTTTCAACTTTTTCCGTGTCGGAAGACGAGGTCGCGCTGGCGTGGCGGGACGTCAATAACGCCTGGCTTGCGCAGTACCGCGTTTACCGGTCCACCCGCGCTGACAGCGGATACGCGCTGATTTTTTCCACTCAGGGGCTCGCGGCCCGGGAAGTGGTGCCGGTTGCGCCCGCCACCTATTATTACAAGCTGAGCGCGGTTTCCTTGTCCGGCGGAGAAGGTCTGCTGTCGCCGGCGCACAGGGTGTTCGTGCCGGGCAGCCTCAACGTGCCGAAACTCAATATCCAGAACACAGATATCAATTATATTTTTTCGGCGAATTATAAGTATTACCTGAAAAATCCGATCGGATATGTGGAACTGGCCAACAACACCGACACGGCTTTTAAGGACGTGAAACTGTCGTTCGAGATGAAGGATTTCATGGATTTTCCGTTTGATAAGATCATCAAGCGCATACCCGCGCGCGAGAAAGTGCGGGTGCCGCTGCTGGTGACGCTGAGCAACCGCATTCTGGAAATTTCCGAAGACACGCCGGTGCAGGCCAAACTGACCGCCGCCTATTTCATGAACGAACGCGAGCGGGAGCAGACTCTTACGCTGCCGGTGAAAGTGCTGTCGCGCAACGCGATCATATGGGACAAACCCGACCGGCTGGGCAATTTCATCACGCCCAAGGATCCGCCGGTTTTCGATTTCACCAAGAAAGTGATTCTGGAACAGCCGAAGAAAGGCGCGCAGCTGATAGATCACAAGCTGGGCACCGCACTCATGCTGTGGAGCGGAGCGAGCGCGTACGGCCTGCAGTTTATGAGCGATCCGGCCAACCCGTATGAAACCGTGAAAGCGAGCGTGACCCTGCCTGTTGACACGGTGCAGATGCCGCGCGACACCCTGCGCCTTAAAAGCGGCGAGTGCGACGATCTGACGGCGCTGCTTTCGGCCATGTTCGAGGGCGCCGGCCTGCGCACCGCGCTGCTTGACTATCCCAGCCATATCGCGCTGATGTTCGACACCGGCAAGTCCACGCCGGAGGAAGCGGGGCTGCCCGGCGACAGAATGATTAAGCATGACGGCACCTGGTGGGTGCCCGTGGAGGCGACCATGCTGGGCCGCAGTTTCGCCGATTCGACCAAGCAGGGCATTACCACCTACAGCCGCAACGTGGAGTCGGTGAAAATAATGCCGGTCCAGACGGCATGGAAGGAGTTCGAGCCGGTTACTCTTGCCAAGACCGACTGGACGCCGGACATACCCCCGGCCGATGCGATGCGGGCGGCCTATCTCAAGGATTCCGGGAAATTCGCCGACGAGCGTTTCGCGTTCCTCAGCAAAGCCTGCGAACAGGAGCTGAAAGAAACGCCCGACAGTTTCGCCGCGCTAAACAGCCTCGGCATCCTGTATGCCGAGTATGGCAAGACTTCCGACGCCAGGGATTATTTCGAGCGGATTCTGAAACTTGCGCCCTCTGATTCAAGCGCGCTTAACAACATGGGCAACATAGAATATCTCAAAGGCGATTACGAGCGGGCGCAGCTGTATTACAAGCAGGCGGCGGAAGCCGATCCCAATGACGGGCGCATCGCGCTCAACCTCGCCCGCACGGCGCATCAGCTGAACCGGAAAGACGAAATTGACGGGTATCTCAAACGCGCCGTAAGCCTTGCGCCGGAGTTGCAGGAAACGGCGGATTTGATAAAATTGCAGTAATCTCAGGGAGGAAGTCATAAATGAAACGAACATTAGCGGTTGCAGGTATGCTGGCGCTTCTTCTGCCGTGCGCGTTCGCGGCGGACGGGGCAGCCAAAGCGGAAACCGGGGACACGGTGAAAGCCGAAGTCAAAACCGCGGCGGATAAAGCCGCGAAAAACGAAACGGCCGCGGAAGCCGCGCCCGGAAAAGACTCTGGCGAAACAAGCTGGTTTTCCGAAAAGCTGAAAGTGATTAAAACCAGAATAAACAGGAAGATGCAGTCCGCTTCGGTCCGCAATTCGGCGGTTGCCGCCGTACGCGGCGACAAGACGGACTCGGACGCCATGGCGCCGGACTGGAAAGGCGGCGATGACG
>JAQVSV010000056.1 GCA_028700325.1 Elusimicrobiaceae bacterium
CCGGCGCCAGCGTGCAGGTAAACGGCGCCGCGCAGACCGCGCCGGGCCAGCGATCTGATGGACAAACAGCCGTCCGTTCCGCCAGCCAGGTTCAGCAGCCCGCGCAAAACCAGCAGCCGCAAATCCCGCGGCTAAAAAACGTGCTGACTTTTTTTGATCCCAGCGCGCCGGCCTCCCCGCAGAACCAGCAGCCCCAGAGCGCACGGCCTGACCGGAACTGACACCGGGAAAACCCGCCCCGCAACCCGATTTTGCAGAAGTGCCCCGCCTGAAAAAACCGCCCTGTAAGGCGGTTTTTTGTTTTATGGGAACAATGGCTGAACAGGGCGGGGAAATACCGCAAAATATGTTATTGACAGCCGCATGCGGTTTGTATATACTAATCCTGTGGTAAGGAGTGGATTAAAGTGGGTTTAAGTGTCACGATATAAAAAATCCGCTTTTTTACGACGGAAATCCGCAAAAACAATCCGCGCGGGCGGAAGGAACCGCCGGGAGAAGTATCCAGAGTTCAAAAACGGAGCAAGCCGATGCCGGCCTTTTACGGGATAACACAATACAGGCTGGACCCGAAAAACCGCCTTTTCCTGCCCGCCGCGTTTCGCGCGGCGCTGAAAAAGGAGAAGGGTGGGCATTTCATGCTGACAACCGGACTAAACGGCTGCCTGTATCTTTTCCTGCCGTCGCAGTGGGAAGCGCTGCTGGCGAACAATATGCAGGCGTTTCGCGGAGCCAACCCGGAACAGGAACGGGCCTTCAAACGCTTCTTTTTCGGCAACGCGCAGGAAGCGCAGGTTGATTCAGCCGGACGGATACTGCTGTCCGCCATTCAACGCCAGTACGCCGCGCTTGAGCGGGAGACGGTGATCGTAGGGGTGGGCAACAAAGCGGAAATCTGGTCGGATAAGCGCTGGCACAAATATAATGACGAAGCAATAAAGCCGAACGAAGCGCGCTTTTCGAAAATTTACGATATATGACGCAATGGACACATAAATCCGTTTTGCTGAAAGAAACCGCCGACCTGCTGGTAACCGAGCCGGGCGGCATTTATCTCGACGGCACGCTGGGGCTCGGCGGACACAGCGAATATCTGCTGCGGCACAAACTTTCGGCCGAAGGCCGGATACTGGGGATTGACTGGGACTGCGAAGCGGCGGAACTGGCGAGCGCAAAGCTCGCCGGTTCCGCTTCCCAAATCATCATCGAGCACGGCTCCTACACGCAGGCCCCGGAAATCCTGGAACGCCACGGGATTGCGGGCGTCAGCGGCGCGCTGTTTGATCTGGGCCTGAGTTCGTATCAGCTGGAAAACCCCGCGAAAGGCTTTTCATTCATGCATGACGGGCCGCTCGACATGCGCTACAACACCGGAACCGGCAAAACCGCGGCGGAACTGCTTAACACGGCGGACTATGACGAGCTGGTGCGGATTCTGGAGGAATACGGAGAGGAACGGTTCGCCGCCAGAATAGCCGACAAGATCGTTGACCGGCGCGCCGAAACGCCATTCGCGAGCACCGCCGAACTGCGCAATCTCGTGCGGAACGCCGTGCCCCGGCATGGCCGAATCCATCCGGCCACCAAAACATTCCAGGCGTTGCGGATAGCGGTGAACGCGGAGTTGGAAAACGTAGTGTCGGCGCTGGCCATGCTGGACGGAATTTTGCTGTCGGGCGGGCGCGCGGCCTTCATCACTTTTCACTCGACCGAGGACCGCATCGTAAAATACGGCCTGCGCGGACTGGCCGAAAAACACGGCTGGAAACTGCTTACGAAAAAAGCGGTGAAACCGTCGCGCGCGGAAATTCTGGAAAACCCCCGCAGCAGAAGCGCCAAGCTGCGGGTTATTGAAAAACTCGATTACAGGCAGTCCGCCGCGAAACCTTACGCGGATGAATTTTAGGCTTTGTCCGGCGGGGCGGTATCCTCCTCCCATCACATGACCCCGCCGGGCATTAGATTTTGAACCACGGAGTTTGATACAATGAAAAAGATGAAAGCGGTTTCAGCGGTTCTATTCGCGAGCCTTTTCGTGCTCGCTCTGGTGCAGATGCGGGTGGAAGCGGTTAAAACCGGCTACCAGATCAACCGCATCAACACCCAGCTGTCGGTTAAAACCGCACGCAACCGCCATCTGCAATTCAAGCTGCAGGCCCTTAAATCTCCCGCCAATATCGAGGCGATGGCGCAGGCCCGCCTGAATATGGTGCATCCTTCACCCTGTATGACGGCCAAACTGGAAACGCTGGGCAAGCCGTCCGTGCCGGGTTCCAGGCTTGTGGCGAAAGTGTTTAATACAGATTTGCGGTAAATCCGCCGCACTCACCGTGCGAAAGCCACATGATAAACACCACAAAACAGAGGCTTGCCATAGTAAGCATCCTCACGCTTCTGCCGGCAATCCCGCTTGCGGCGCGACTGTTTTACCTTCAGACTTTCCGGCACAGCGAACTGGCTGGCAAAGCCGCCAGCACGACCAGCACACCCACTATGGAAACGCGGCTGCGCGGCACGATACGCGATCGGTCGGGCGTGGCGCTCGCCGAATCCCTGCCGACATATACCTGCGCCATCTCCAAACGCGACACCAATAGTCCCCGGCAGATGATTCCCCTGCTCGCCCGCGAACTGGAACTGCCGGAAGCGAAAATCAGGGCAAAGTGGAACTCGGCTAAAAACTTTTTTTATGTAAAAACCAAGATCGAGCCGGCGGTCTACGAAAATCTCATGAAACAGCTGCGCGCGCGCAAGCTCTCCGGCGCGATCCTGTCGCGCAGCTTCAACCGGGTCCACCCGTCCGGCGAGCTGGCGAAAGATCTGCTCGGTTCGGTTTCATACGACCATACGGGCGTGTCCGGCATAGAGAAGATGTATGACGAAACCCTGCGCGGCAAAGTGGAAAAACATCTCGCCTATAAAGACCGCTACGGCCAGATCATCTATAATCCCGATCTGAAAACCGAGGAAGACCTGCGCGACGTGACGCTGGCTATTGATTCCAGAATACAGTATTACACCGAAACGGCGCTCGACCGCGCGGTGGCGGCCAGCAAGGCGAAAGCGGGGTTCGCCATCGTGCAGAACCCCTATACCGGCGAAATACTGGCGGCGGCCACCTGTCCGCGGCTGAGCGGGCAGGCCTGGCCTTTTCAGATGACCTACGAACCCGGTTCGACATTCAAGGCAATCACGGTGTCGGCCGCGCTGGAGGAAAACACGATAGCCCCGGCCGACACGTTCGACTGCACCTCAACCGGCAAATGGGAAATTTTTCCCGGCGTCGTTATCGGCGACGACCATAAAACCGGCGTGCTCGACATAACCGGCATTCTGGCCCAGTCCTCGAACATCTGCGCGGCGAAAATCGGGCTTAAACTGGGCAAAAAAAGTTTCTACACCCATATGCGCCAGTTCGGGCTGGGCACGAAAACGACGCTGAACTTTCCCGGCGAATCGAAAGGGATCATCCGGTCATATGAAACGTGGCGCGATATAGACCTGGCCGTAGCGTCATACGGGCACGGCGTTTCCGTCACGCCGATCCAGCTGGTTACGGCTTACAGCGCGAGCGCCAACGGCGGCACGCTGATGGAACCGATTCTCGTCAAACGGGTCACCGGCTCGGGCGGCTCGCTGATTTCCGAAAACAAGCCGCACGTGCTGCGGCAGGTGCTTTCAAAAAAAACTCTGGCGGAGCTGATACCCATGCTGGAGGAAGTGGTGAAAAGCGGCACCGGCTGGCGCGCCAAAATACGCGGCTACAGCATAGCGGGCAAAACCGGCACCTCGAAGAAACTGGTCGGCGGGCGCTATTCGTCGAACAAGCATATCGGCTCATTCGCGGGGTTTTTTCCGGCGCGCAATCCGCGCTTCACCATACTGGTGGGAATAGACGAGCCGAACATCGGCTATTCCGGCGGCGAAACCGCCGCCCCGGCGTTCGCGGAAATCGCCCAGCAGCTGCTCGCCGACAACACCATAGAGCCCGACCTGCCGCAGGAGCTTGACAGCCGGGACTATCAGACCGCCAGCCCGCAGACCAGCCTGCGCAGCAAATATCCGCCGGTCAGGGAGCATCTGTCCGAAGCCGACGAGAAGCACTCGGCCGAAAACAACACGTCCGCTGTGCTCAGACACCTGCCCGTCACCGAACCGATCGAGAAATTTCCGGAGGGTGACGAAGGCATTGAAATAAACGCCCGGGAACCCGTGTCACAAGCCGACAAAGACGTCGGCTCTGAACAATTTTACGACGAGACCGTGCCCAACGGCGCGGCCCGGCTTGAGGATAAACAATGAAATTAGACCTTACCTACAGCGAAGCCGCCCAAGCGTGCGGCGGAACACTGACGCGGGGCGCCGGCACGGACCGTTTTGACGTTATTGTCACCGACAGCCGGCAAGCCAAACCCGGCACGGTGTTTCTTGCGCTTGCGGGCAAAGTGCATGACGCACACAAATTCCTGCCGCAAGCCGTTTCCGCCGGCGCGGACGGCATTATCGTCCGCCGGGGAACGGCGGATTTGCCGGCACGGAGCCCCGCCCACATGATCGAGACGGACGATACGCTCCGCGCGCTTCAGAATCTGGCCGCCTGGCACCGCGGCCGGTTCGATCTTAAAATCGCGGCGGTCACCGGCTCAAACGGCAAAAGCACCACCAAGGAAATGCTGCGCGCCATTTTCACCGCCGCCGGAACAACCTGCGCCAGCAAAGGCAATCTCAACAACCAGTACGGGGTGCCGCTCTCGCTTTTTGAACTGACGCGGGATGACCGCTACGCGGCGTTCGAGCTGGGCGCGTCGCAGGAAGGCGACATTGATGAAATCGCGCGGCTGGTTCGCCCGGACATCGGGATTATTACAAACGTGTCGCCCGCGCATCTCGAATTTTTTCATGACACCGAAACCGTCTACCGCACAAAAACCGAGCTGGCAAACCACATCAACCCCGGCGGCACGCTGGTGTATAATCTTGACAACAGATACCTGCGCCGCCTGAAAACGCAATACGGCAGGCCCGCGCTGTCGTTCGGCACGGATGCGGCGGCCGATTTCCGGCCCGCCGCGCGCACGGGCGGCTTTACCATAGCCGGGCCGGGAATTTCACTGGAAATCAACCGGATCTTGCCGGCCCACAACCTGCTTAACGCCTGCGGCGCGGCGGCCGCGGCGTGGCGGCTGGGCATAGGCCCGGAGCTGATCAAACGGGGGCTGGAAGAGTTCACGCCGATGCCGATGCGGCTGCAGCTGGAGGAAAAAAAAGGCGCGCTGTTCATTCTCGACGCCTATAACGCGAACCCCGCCTCCATGCAGGCAGCGCTCAGCGCACTGTTCGAAGGTGAATACAGACACCCGCTTGTGGCGGTGCTGGGCGACATGAAGGAGCTGGGTGAACAGTCGGCGGTTCTGCACCGCGAACTGGGGCAATGGCTGTCCGCGAAAAAACCGGATATGGTGTTTCTCGCCGGGCCGGAAATCCTGCCCGCGCTTGAACCGCTTGAAAAATCCGGCCTGAAGGTGCAATACGCGCCAGACTACCGCACACTGCTCGACAGCATCCGCCAGAGCCTTTCCGCCGGCGGCACCTGCCTTGTGAAAGCCTCGCGGGCGATGGGTTTTGAAGCCATTTTCCAAGAATTCTAGAAACCGCGCGCCGGCATAAATGGTAATATTTGTCATATGCTCTATTATCTTTATCTGCTGAAAACCGATTTCGGCGCACTTAACGTTTTCCAATACCTGACGTTCCGCATTGGCGGAGCGGTTGTTACGGCGTTTCTGCTTGCACTGCTGCTGGGACCGCGGATCATAAACAAACTGCGGCAATACAAAATCCGCCAGATCCAGCGTTCGGACGGGCCGCAGACCCACCTTGTGAAAAACGGCACGCCCACCATGGGCGGCCTGATCATACTGGGCGCGCTGGCCGTTACGGTTTTGCTGTGGGCCCGGCCGGACTCGCGGTTCGTATGGCTGCTGCTGTGGGTTACGGGACTGCTCGCTTTCGTCGGCATCTATGACGATTACACCAAACTGGTCAAGCGCAATCCCAAAGGCGCGCCTTCATGGGTAAAACTGGTTATACAGCTGGCGGCAGGCCTGTCGGTCGCGGCGTATTTCGCTGTCGAACCGCAAAACCCCGCGTTCGCGACCGCGCTTTCCATTCCTTACACCAAAGGCATTGTGATAGGGCTGGGCTCGCTTTATTTCGCGCTTACCATGCTGCTGGTGGTGGGCTCGTCGAACGCGGTTAACCTGACTGACGGGCTTGACGGACTCGCCGCCGGCAACATGATTTTCTGCGCAGCCGCCTACGCCGTGCTGGCCTATCTGGCCGGCAATATAAAATTCTCCGCGTACCTTAAGATAATACATGTGCCCGGCGCGGGTGAAATAGCGGTTTTCATGGGCGCGCTGATGGGCGCATGCCTGGGCTTTCTGTGGTTCAACTCGCATCCGGCAGAAGTGTTCATGGGCGACACGAGCTCGCTGTTTCTGGGCGGCGTGCTGGGCGTGACGGCGATCTGCGTAAAACAGGAACTGCTGCTGCCCGTCATCGGAGGCATTTTCGTGGCGGAAACGCTTTCCGTGATAATGCAGATGGTATACTTTAAAATCACAAAAGGCAAACGCCTGTTCAGAATGGCGCCGCTGCACCATCACTTCGAATTGAAAGGCTGGGCGGAAACCAAAGTAACGGTCAGGTTCTGGATAGTCGGGATCATGCTGACGCTGACGGCGCTTGCGTCGCTGAAACTCCGCTGATATGCTGGGGAAGAAACGCAAGCGCAGGGGAGGCTGGCGCAATCCGTTTTCAAAATGGATTGCCGGAAAAAGCAAAGCCGCGCCCGCGCGCAAAGCTCCGGCTGATGCCGTGACCATAGATTTCCCGCTTTTCATCGCGGTGCTGGCGCTGGTCATCATGGGGCTGATCATCATGTATTCGTCCAGCGCGTTCTGGGGGGAATATTACCACCGCGATTCGCTGTATTTTTTCAAACGGCAGTCGGTTTTCGCGGCTTTCGGCTTCGCGACAATGCTGGCCATCGCAAAATACTACCGCAAATTCGCCGACCGGATAAATCCGACCGGCCTGCTGGTATGCACCTGGATTCTGCTGGTCGGTGTGCTGTTTTGCAGGCCGGTGGCCAATGTGCATCGCTGGATCCCGGTCGGGCCGGTGCGGCTGCAGCCGTCGGAGCTTGCTAAAATAAGCCTGATTTTCTTTCTGGCGCGGTATCTGGACGCAAACAAAAGCCGCCTGGCCAAATCCTACAAAGCGCTGGCCTATCCGGTGCTGATGACGCTGATTACGCTGGGCCTGATAGCCGTGGAGCCGGATCTGGGCACGCCGGCACTGCTGTTTCTGGTTTCGGCGGCGCTGCTGTTCGTGGGCGGAATGAGCATGAAAATCCTGCTCGCGGGGCTGGCGGCGGCGGTGCCGGTGGCGGCGTACCAGTTGATTAAATACGAGTACCGGATAAAACGGCTGCTGGTGTTTCTGTCGCCGGAACAGAATATCAGTTCCTCAGGTTACCAGCTGCACCAGAGCTTTCTGGCGATCGGGGCGGGCGGCTGGCTCGGCGCGGGACTGGGCGCGTCGAAGATGAAACTGCTGTATCTGCCGGAACCGCACACCGATTTCATTTTCGCCATCATGGCCGAGGAGCTGGGCCTGCTGCGCGTGCTGTGCGTGGTGGGACTTTTCTGCTTTGTCATCTACCGGGGCCTGAAAATCGCGCGGACGGCGAGCTCGCTTTCCGGCTCGATGACGGCGCTGGGGATCACGCTGATGCTGGCATTGCAGTCGTTTTACAACATGTCCATGTCAACGGGGCTGGTGCCCACGAAAGGAATACCGCTGCCGTTTTTCTCGTACGGCGGCTCATCCATATTATCAACGCTGGTCATGATGGGAATACTGCTGGGCATCTCCGCGCGTTCCGCGGAAAAGAAACCGGCCGGCGAACGAGGTTCGAAATGACAGAAAAACATAAACGCCTGCTGATCGCCTGCTCCGGCACCGGCGGCCATTTTTATCCCGGCTATTCGCTCGCGCGGGTGATGAGCGCGAAAGGGTGGGATCCGCTGTTTCTGGTAAAAACCGGCGATCCGGCGCGTGACGTGCTCGACAAAGCCGGCCTGCCCTGGACCGAGCTTGCCCTGACAGGCCTGCCGCGCGGCCTGCATCCGTTCGCGCTGGCCGGGTTCGCCGGGCAGCTCAGGGCGTCCGTAAAACGGATGGACATCATTCTGCAGGATTTCCGGCCCGATGTCGTGATCGGGTTCGGCGGCTATATCTCCTTCCCGGCGATTTACTGCGCGCGCAAACACGGCATCCGCTCTATCATCCACGAGGCAAATTCCGTGATGGGCATGGCCAACCGCTGGAGCGCGAAATACGCTTCGCTGGTGGCGTGGGGCCTGATTGACCCGAAAAAGCCGCTTCCGAAAGACACCGCCGCGCCCGGCACTCCGGTGCGCGGAGAATTCGCCGTGCGGCTCTCGCGCCTGGAAGCGCGCCAGAAACTGGGGCTGAACCCGAACCGGCTGACCGTAACGGTTTTCGGCGGCAGCCAGGGCGCGCGCAGAATCAACGACGCGATTGTCAACAGCGCGCTGCGCATAACCGCCGCGCGCAGCGACGTGCAGTTCCTGCACATCACCGGCCGGCGCGATTATGTGGAAATAAAAACGCTGTACGGCCCGTCGCCGAAAAACATTTTTGTGCTGGAATACTGCGACCGGATGAACCTGGCGCTACGGGCGGCTGACCTTGCCATCACAAGAGCCGGCGCCAGCACGCTTTCGGAACTGATCGCGGTGCAGAAACCCGCGATCCTCATCCCGTTTCCGGCCGCCACCAACGCGCATCAGGATGCCAACGCCCGCATCTTTGAAAAAACCGGCTGCGCGGTAGTGGTTAAAGAAGACGCGTCTTTCGCGAAACAGCTGTATATCGAGATGGTGCGCCTGCTCGACGTGCCCGGCACGCTTGACGTGATGCGCCACTCCTATGCGGAAGCGGGGTTTCCCAATCCGCTGGAAGCGGCGAACAAACTGGCCTACGCCATAGAGGAACTGGCCGCCGATGTCTGACGCGCGCTTGCGCGCGCGCAATATGTTAAAATAGCCAAAAGATGATCAGGGAGGCGTATGACGGTTCAATACCTCAAAAAAGTCGGGTTTTTCAGGCATCTCAAGCCGGCCGAACTCAATCGAATAAGCTCAATCACCTCGCAGGTGCGGGTAAAAACGGGCGAACTGATTTTTTCAAAAGAAGACATCGGCAGAAGTTTTTTTGTGGTAACCGCCGGGAAAGTGAAAATTTTCACCGGCTCGCCGCAGAACCGGAATAAAACGCTGGCTTACATGGTGGAGGGCGATTTTTTCGGCGAGATGGCCCTGCTGGGCGGCAAAACCCGCTCCGCCTCGGCCGAAGCGGTGACCGACAGCGAACTTATCATCATTGACCGCCAGCGTTTCTTCCAACTGATTGAAACCGACACCAGTTTCACGCTGTGCCTGCTGCGCACGCTTTCGGAACGGCTGAGAAAAGCGAATCAGGACATAGAGTCGCTGCTGTTTCACAACATGCTGGGCCGGCTGTCGTTTACGATACTGCGGCTGACACGGGAACGCGGCATAAAAAAAGAAAACAACCAGATCAACCTGTCGCTGCACGAACTGGCCGATCTGCTGGGCACCACGCGAGAGCCGCTGTCGCGCTCGCTTTCCGTTATGAAAAAAGCCGGCATTCTGGATTATAAAGAGAAGAAAATCATCATTCTCGACCGCAAACGCCTGGAAAGCATGGCGCCTTTATATCCATGACCGAGTCCATACGGGGCTTCCGGGACATTTTCCCGCCGGAATCGTCGCATTTCGCGCGCCTTGAAGCGATAGCGCGCGGAGTGTTCGCCTGCCACGCCTTCGGCGAACTGCGCATTCCCACCGTGGAACGGCATGAGCTGTTCGTGAAATCAACGGGCGAAACAACCGACGTGGTCGAAAAGGAAATGTACGCGTTTGAAGACGCGGGCGGCCGCAGGCTGGCGCTCCGGCCGGAAGGCACTCCCGGCGTGGCGCGCGCCTGCATACAGCACAACCTGTTCGCGGTCAACCCGCGGCAGAAACTGTTTTACATAGGCAGCATGTACCGGGCCGAACGGCCCCAGAAAGGCCGCTACCGCGAGTTCGAGCAGATCGGCGCGGAGTATATCGGCAACGCCTCTCCTTCGGCCGACGCGGAAACCATCATCATGCTGGAACAGATTCTGCGCAAGGCCGGACTGGACAAATTCAGCGTGGAACTCAACAGCCTCGGTTGCGCGCAATGCCGGCCGGCCTATCGGGCCGCATTGCTGGCATACCTGCACGCTCATGAAACGGATCTGTGCGACAACTGCCGGGCCCGCATTGACAAAAACCCGCTGCGCGCGCTAGACTGCAAGCTCGACGGGCCAAAGCTCTCCGAAACCGCGCCGAAACAGGAGCTTTGCGCTGCCTGCTCCGAGCATTTTGACGGAGTGCTGGCCTACCTGCGCGACGCCGGCATCGAATGCGCGGTCAACCGGGGCATGGTGCGGGGGCTGGATTATTACACCCGGACGGTCTTTGAATTCAAGACTGCCGCGCTCGGCAGCCAGGACGCGATAGCCGGAGGCGGCCGGTATGACAACCTGCTCCAATCCATGGGCGGGCCGGATGTGCCGGCGGTCGGCTGGGCGATGGGAGTGGACCGGGCTGTTTCAATAATTTCCGAGCTGGTCAGGCTGGAACCCGGGCTGGCGGTTTATGTCATCAGCATGGGCGGCCCGGCGGACCGGCCGGCCTTCAAATTGCTGACCGGGCTGCGCGCGGCGGGCCTGTCCGCTGACGGCGGGGATTTTTCCAGAAGTTTCAAGTCGCAGCTGCGCGCGGCCGGCAAATCCGGCGCGAAATTCGCCGCCATCATCGGCGAGAACGAAGTGGCCCGGGGCGTATGCACACTGAAAAATCTTGAAACTGGCGAACAGCGGCAGGTCCGGCAGGATGAAATTGCCGGTATTTTACAAACCGCCTAGGAACGGACACCTTTTATGAAACGTACTCATTATTGCGGACATCTGCGGACTGAACACACCGGCAGCGAAGTTGTGCTGTGCGGGTGGGTGCATTCGGCCCGGAATCACGGCGGAGTGCTGTTTATTGACCTGCGCGACCGGACCGGCATGGCCCAGGCCGTTGTGGAGCCGGAAAACAAGGCTCTGTTTGAAACCGCTTCCCAGCTGCGCGGCGAATTCGTGGCGGAAATAACCGGCACCGTGCGTCCGCGCCCCGGCGGCTATCAAAACGGGCAGATGACTACCGGAGCGATAGAAGTGGCGGCTTCGGCGATCGTCATTTTAAACGAAAGCAAAACCCCGCCTTTCGAACTGGGCGGGCACGCCGGCGTCAACGAGGAAACCCGGCTTAAATACCGCTATGTTGACCTGCGGCGCCAGAAAATGGCGCATAATATCATCGCGCGGCATCAAATCGCGCAGATCATACGCGGGTACATGAACAGGAACGATTTTCTGGAAGTGGAAACTCCCATCATGACCCGTTCCACGCCCGAAGGCGCGCGTGACTATCTGGTGCCGTCGCGGCTGAAAGCGGGCGATTTTTACGCGCTGCCCCAGTCGCCGCAAATGTTCAAACAGATTCTGATGGTTTCCGGGATTGACCGCTACTACCAGCTCGCGCGCGCGTTTCGCGACGAGGATCTGCGGGCCGACCGCCAGCCGGAATTCACCCAGCTCGACCTCGAAATGTCCTTCGCAAAGGAGGAGGACGTGTTCTCGCTTGCGGAGGGCCTGCTCAAAGAGCTGTTCTGCAAAATGGGCCAGCCGCTAGACATTCCGTTTCCGCGCATGACGTTCAGGCAGGTAATGGAACGCTACGGGTCAGACAAGCCGGACCTGCGGTTCGGCCTTGAAATTGAAAACTGCACGGAAATTTTCAGGGAAACAGGCTTTAAGGTGTTTGCCGACATCGTGGCTGCGGACGGCGCGATCCGCGCCATCCGCGCGCCGGGCGGAGCCGTGTTTACGCGCGGCGATATGGACCGCCTGACCGAAACGGCTAAAAAAGCCGGCGCGAAAGGGCTGGTGTGGCTACGGGTGAAGGGCGGGCAGTTTGAGTCGCCGTCCGCCAAATTCTTCACACCGGAGGAACTGCGCGCGCTTGAAACGAAACTTTCCGCGGCTGACGGCGACGCGCTTTTCATCGCGTCGGACCTCAATCCCCTCAAAGCCGCCACCGTACTGGGCGAACTGCGCAAGGAACTGATCGCGAAACTCCAGTTGAAACCGCGCGCGCCGTGGTTTGCGCTGTGGGTGACGAATTTTCCGCTGCTTGAATGGGTGCCCGAAGAAAACCGCTATGAAGCCACCCATAACCCGTTCACCGCTCCGCTTGACGCGGAACTGCCCATGCTCGACACCGAACCTCTTAAAATGGGGTCGCACCAGTACGATCTGGTGCTTAACGGGGTGGAGCTGGCGTCAGGCTCGGTACGCAACCACCGCTCGGCGATCCAGCGCAAACTGCTGGGCATGATGGGCCACTCGCCCGAAAGCATCAGCGAGCGGTTCGGCATGCTGGTCAATTCGCTGGACTACGGCGCGCCGCCCCATGCGGGGCTGGGGCTCGGGTTCGACCGGCTGGTCGCGCTGTTATGCGGCGAAACCTCCATCCGCGAAGTTATGGCGTTTCCCAAGACAACCACGGCGGCCTGCCTTTTAAGCGGCGCGCCGGGCCGCGTAAGCCAGACCCAGCTCGACGAACTGCACCTTAAAGTCGTGGAACCTCGGACAGACTCCTAGAGCCGGCAGCGCATCCGGCTGCCGCCCCGGCGACTGCGCTCAAATGCCGTTTTCAGGCGGGCCCGTTCTCACGGGCCCGCTTTTTTGCCGCCGCCGGCGCGCGGCCGGGCCCGCTTTGGCGTTATGCCCGGCGCACCCGCCGCTTCCGGCGCGTCTTGACAGCCCGCGCAGTATATTATAATATTTGAATATTCGAATGTTTGAATATATAAAGTCCGGCAGGCCGCCTTGCGCCATGGGCGGTTTGACCCGCCGGCAGGGGATACCATGACACCAGTCCATTTGGCCCGCACCGCGGCTATATTCAAGGCGCTTGCGCACCCGGCGCGCCTTAACATCGCGCTTGGCCTGGCGGCCAGGACAGAATGCAACGTTTCCACCATGGCGCGCAAACTGGCGCTGGCGCAACCCGCGGTTTCGCAGCACCTGGCGGTTCTTAAAAACGCCGGAGTCATAGAAAGCGCGCGCAAAGGCACCACCATCTGCTACCGCATTT
>JAQVSV010000057.1 GCA_028700325.1 Elusimicrobiaceae bacterium
GCCTCGGTTCACCAGCTCTTCGGCGATGTTGGAGCCTATGAAACCCGCCCCGCCGGTCACCAGCCACAGCGGTTTATTCGCTTCAGGCGGGCTTTTAAGTTTCGAAATTTTCTTTACAGGCATAACGCCTCCTTGTCACGGCCGTCAAAAACCCGCTTGCGCGGGTTCCGGCGCCGGCTGCCGACTGGTTGTATTGTACCAATTTAGTCCGTCAAACAGAACCGCGCAAAACAGTTTCGAGCAATCGCGCGGACGGCGTTAGCAGCCGGTCCGGGTAATCGTAGCGCGGACTATGCAGGGGAGGCTGTTTTTTTCCGCTCCCTATGCCGGCAAGCGCGCCGCTTATTGCGGCGGTAAAACAGCCGAAATCCTCGGCCGTTGGGAAAGAGTTCCGCAGTTCCGCCGTCTTCAGACCCGCCGCCTCCGCCGCGCGGCGGACCAGTTTAACGGCACAAGGCGAGTTTCTTGTTTCCGGGCAGGCATCGGTTACCGCAAGCCGCAGTTTCAGCCCGTGCTTTCCGCTGACGGCCGCGGCGGTCCGTTCGCATTTTTTCACCAGCCGGACAAGCCCGGCCTGTGTTTCAGCTCGCGCAGTCAGCATAAGCGTGCCGGACCCCGGCGACGTGCCGAAATACGGCCCGCCCGCGTTCACGCCCACCACCGTCAGCTTCGCGCCCGGTATTGCGTGCGGATGGGATCTGACAGCCAGTATGATCTCAGCCAGCGCGCCGGCCGGATTGAGTCCTTTCTCCGGCTCGCTCGCGTGAGAAACGCGCCCGGCAAACTCCATGATGATACCCGCCGTCGCGCGGCACATTACGCCCGCCTTGAGTATTACCGAGCCCAGTTCGAAACCCGGAAAATTATGCAGCGCGAAAACCCGGTCGGGCATGAAGTTTTTGAATTTTTTATCCGCCAGCACCGCTTTGGCGCCGGCGAGCGTTTCTTCGGCGGGCTGAAAAAGCAGAACCGCGCGGCCGCGCGCGAGCGGTTCTATCTTCAGGGCCCGCGCAACGGCGCAGACAGCCGCGGCATGCCCGTCATGCCCGCATTTGTGCGCCGCGTTTGAAAATGACCGGTAAGGCGCGGAAATTTCATCCTTTATGGGGAGCGCGTCCAGCTCGGCGCGCAATAAAACGGTTTTGCCGGGCCGCGCGCCGTTATAAACGGCAGCCAGCCCAAACCCGCCCAACCCGGTAATCAGTTCATCGGGCTTTTGCCGGCCGAGATAACCGGCTATGATGCGAGCGGTATTGCGCTCGCGGCCGGAAAGCTCCGCCGCCTGATGAAGTTTCCTTCTCAGCGCCGTTATTTCCCGGCCGGCGGCAAACGTTTCTTTCATGTTTAATCCGGCCGTCAGCTTTTTTCCTTCTGCGGCTGGCAGGGGTTTACGGTAAGGCTGTCGGGCTTGGTGAACCGATAGATTTCGGCCAGATCGCCCGTGGTCAGAAACCGCGTATCGAGCGTAATGCGGAATTCGTGCGGCACGGAGCAGGTCTTGAGCGCGGCAATGCTTTCGCGCAGGGCCGAGGTGTCGGCTTTAACGCCGCTTAACAGCGCGTATTTGCCCATCGGGGCTTTTATGTCCATGGCCACGAAATCAAGCTGTTCTTTTTTCAGCAGCAGCCCGAGCATGTCGGGATTGGTGCCGTTGGTGTCGAGCTTCACCTTGTAGCCGTACCAGCGTATTTTAGCGATCAGTTCCGGCAGATCGGAATGCAGTGTGGGCTCGCCCCCGCTTAACACGATGCCGTCAAGCTGGCCGCGCCGCTTTTGCAGAAAAGCCTCTATCTCCGCGTCCGGCACGGGCGCGCCGTACTGATCGGGATAGACCAGTTCCGGATTATGGCAGTAAGGACACCGGAAATTACAGCCCTGCGTAAACAGCACCGCCGCCACATGACCCGGATAATCTATGAGCGAAAATCTGTTCAGACCGCCTATTTTCATAACGCGGACACTCTCCCTTGCCGCAATTTCCGGTCAGATCGTAAGCGTGCGGCGCATGAAAAATTCTTCCTTCTTGCCGTCGTTCCACTGCGCCACCGGCCGCAGATACCCGACCACCCGCGAGTACACCTCGGTCGGCTTGCCGCACCTGGGGCAGAGATGCTGCTCTCCGTCAAGATAGCCGCAGGCCGGGCACACGCTGAAGGTCGGCGTAACCGACAGATACGGCAGTTTGTAATTGGTGCAGACCTTTTTAAGAAACGCTTTAAGGGCGGCGGTGTCCTTTATCCGTTCGCCCATGAACAGATGCACCACGGTTCCGCCGGTGTAGCGGGTCTGGGTTTCGTCCTGAAGCTCCAGTATTTCAAACACGTCGTCGGTATAATTGACCGGAAGCTGGGTCGAGTTGGTGTAAAACGGATTCCTGCCCTCTTCCGCCGGACCGTTGGCGAACACCATATCGGGATACTTTTTCGCGTCAAGTTTGGCGAGCCGGTACGAAGTACCCTCCGCGGGTGTGGCTTCGAGATTATAATTGTTGCCGGTTTCCTGCTGGTAGCGGGTCAGCACGCCGCGCATGAAATCGAGCGTGCGGACGGTAAAGGCGTTACCCTGCGGCGTGCCGATGTCTTTACCCAGCAGATTGACGCAGGCTTCGTTCATGCCCACTATCCCGATCGTGGCGAAATGGTTGCGCCAGTATTTGCCGAACCGCTCCTTGATCGAACGCAGATAAAATTTCATATAGGGATAAAGGTTCGCGTCAGTCATCTTTTCCAGCGCCTTGCGCTTGATTTCAAGGCTTTCGCGCGCCGAATCCATCAGCGTTTCCAGATTGGCCAGGAACTCCTCCTCCGTTTCGGAAACGAACCCCAGCCGCGGCATATTGATCGTGACAACTCCGATCGAGCCGGTCAGCGGCGCTGACCCGAACAGCCCTCCGCCACGCCGGTTGAGTTCGCGGTTGTCTATCCGCAGGCGGCAGCACATGCTGCGCGCGTCCTCGGGGTCCATGTCGGAATTGACGAAATTGGCGAAATAGGGAATCCCGTATTTGGCGGTTATCTGCCACAACAGGTCGAGATTGGGGTTATCCCAGTCGAAATCCCTTGTGATGTTGTAGGTCGGGATCGGAAAGGTGAACACCCGGCCTTTCGCGTCGCCTTCAAGCATCACTTCGAGAAACGCCTTGTTGAACGTGTCCATTTCGGCCTGGAAATCGCCGTACAGCGCGTCCTGCACCTGCCCGCCGATGATGACGCCCTGCTTTTTAAAATAGGACGGCACGTTCAGATCAAGCGTCACGTTCGTAAACGGCGTCTGGAACCCGACCCGGGTAGGCACGTTGACGTTGAAAATAAACTCCTGCAACGCCTGTTTCACGTCGTTATAAGCCAGCTTGTCGTAGCGGATAAAAGGAGCCAGCAGCGTGTCAAAATTGGAAAACGCCTGCGCGCCCGCGCTTTCGCCCTGCAGCGTGTAGAAGAAATTGACTACCTGGCCGAGCGCCGTTCTGAAATGTTTCGGCGGCTTGGATTCCGATTTGCCGCTCGCGCCCCTAAACCCCGTCATCAGCAGATCCTGCAGATCCCAGCCGACGCAGTACGCGCCCAGCAGCCCCAGATCGTGCAGGTGATAATCGCCTTCAACATGATGTTTTTTTATCTCGTCGGGATAGATTTTGTCAAGCCAGTAGATTTTGCTTATTTCGGACGCGATATAATTGTTCAGCCCCTGCAATGAAAAATCCATATTGCTGTTTTCGTTTACCAGCCAGTCGGTGCGCTTGAGGTACTGCTCGACCAGGCTTACGTTGAACTTGGCCGAGATCTCGCGCATCTGCGCGTGCTGTGCGCGGTAGAGGATGAACGCCTTGGCGGTTTTGCGGTAGGGCGAGCCCAGCAGCACGGTTTCCACAATATCCTGAATATCCTCGACCGCGATGGACCGGGCCGAATGAAACTGGAACGCCGTGGAAACAACCTGCATCGAAAGCTGGCGGGCGGTTTCTTCGTTGAATTCTCCGGAAGCCGCGCCGGCTTTGCAAATCGCGTCGGTTATGCGCTGCGTGTCAAACGACTCCATTTTGCCGTTGCGTTTTTTGATTTTGGTGAAAGTTCTGATTTCGGTCTGCATGATTCTCCCCGTGCTGAAAAACTGAAATTCCTGGGTGCGGCCCGGCTAAAAAACAAAACCCGGTTTCCGCTTGTGTCCGCGCCTATATTATAGGATATTGCGCCCGGCGTTTCTTTCCAATACAGGCACTTCGAAAACCAGCGCTTGAAAAACAGCCCGGGCCGTAGAGCGGAACTAGTATAAAATACCGCTTGACACTGTCCGCCCGGACAGGCCCCCTGGGGCTCCGCGGCCGGAGCCGGCTAGCGATGCGCGCCCAGCCGCAGGCTCTGCCATCGGCCCGAGCGGCACCGCGCATAAAATACCGCCCCCAGCATAAAACTGTAAAAAGTGCCCCACCACCAGAGCGCGGTTATCGGCGCGGCCCGATTAACCAGAACATACACGCCCGGCACAAACAGAAACCACGCGCACAGGCCGGAAGTGAGCATCTGGAATTTTGTATCGCCGCCGCCGCGGATCGCGTTTGAAAATATTATGCCGATCATGTCGAACGCCGTGAAAACGACCAGCACTTTCAGGATCACCCGCGCAATCACGAAAATTTCCGACATATCGGCCGCACTGTGCGCGGAAAACAGGTGCAGGAGCGGCTCCGGCAGCAATAAAAACGCCGCCGCGAGCGGCAGGAAATACATGCCCGCCAGCTTAAGCCCGCTGTAAGCCACCCGCGCGGCGATCAGGGGCCTGTTCGCGCCCATGTACTGCCCGACCAGAGTCTCCACCGCCATGCCCACGCCCAGTATCGGCATGAACGCCAGCGTGTTGATCGTGAAAATGACATTGTTCGCCGCCAGCACCGCATCACCCATGTTGCCGGCGAGAAACACGAACACGGTGAACGAGGCGATATCCAGAAAAAATCCCACTCCGTTGGGCACTCCGTATTTAAGCAGTTTGGCAAACAGCGGCCAGTGAAACGAAAAAAGCCGCGCGGTGCGGTAGATGCGGCGGTGTTTTTCATTTAAAATGATCGCTAGAAACAGGATTACCGGCACGAAACTGCCCGCCACCAGCGCAATCGCGCCGCCGCGGATGCCCAGTTCGGGAAACCCCCATTTGCCGAAAATCAGCAGATAGGACAGCAGAATATTGAACGCATTTGCCAGCACCTGCACAATCATCGTCACTTTTGTCTTGCCGCGCCCGGTGAAAAACGCCGACAAAGCCGCCCCTAGCGGCACCATGCCGCCCGCCGCGGTGGTGATGACGAAATACTGGCGTTCCATTTCTTTTACCGCCGGCGTATGGGCGGACATGCTGATGATCATCAGACCGGGAACAATGCACAGCGCGATCAGAACCGACGAAAACACCGCCAGCCACACGCCCTGCCACAGCGAAACCGACAGATTGGCATAGCGTTTCCCGCCGTAATACTGCGCCACGAACACGTTGGTATAGGACGCGGTGCCCAGAAAAAAACAGATGAACGTGAATGAAAGAATGCCCGCCGGCATGACAGCCGCCAGCGCTTCCGGGCTGTACCACGCGAGAAAAATGCGGTTCACCACCTGCATGATGGTGGCTGACGCCGTTGACAGGACAAGCGGATAGGTGAGCGCCCACAGCTCTTTCACTCCGCCTTCCTCGTTTTTCAGTATCCCTTGCAGCATAAGAAAGTCCAAACCGGCGAGATATCCAATTGTCCCATATTTGGAGCGGCAATGAAACCGTGCCCTCGGCGGATCTGCGCGGAACCGGCGCATATTGTAAAATATCATAGCCCCTAACATATACCGCTCACGGAACGCATATGCCGCAACACGCCGACTGGAAAGATCCATCGCTCGCCGTCTGGTATAACAAAACGCTCGGCTTCTCAGACGAACAGATAAAAATTTATCTGGCGGCGCTCAGCCTGCGCCCGCATGACACGCTGGTGGATTTCGGCTGCGGCAACGGCGTTCTGCTTTATCACGCGGCGCCGCTGGTCAAAGCCGCGCTGGGTGTTGACTCCGCCGCCGCCCAGCTTGCGCTGGCGCGCGAAAAAAACGCGGCGTTCGGCAACGTGACTTTCCTTGAGCGCAATTTCGAAGACTGCCGGCTGGACGGCCATGCCTTCACGCGCGGCTCGGCCCGCAAAGCCCTGCATCATCTGGACGAGCCCGCTAAAAATCTTTTTTTCCGGCGAGCCGGCGCCTGCTTTGAAAAAAACGCGCTCTTTATAATAGAAGACGCGGTGCTCGACTTCGAGCTGGCGGAGCTGGATGGCAGCCTGCCGCGCCTTGAAAGCGAAGCCGCCCGCTATTACGGCCCGCTGTGGAAAGAGATACGGCGGCAGTTCATGCTCATGATGCGCACCGAATATCCCGCCTCGCTCTCTCGCTGGCGCGAAGCCGCCCGGGCGGGCGGCTTCGAAATCGTGTCCCATACACAAAAAACCTGTTTTTACGGCACTCTGCTGATGAGGAAACTATGACCGGCTCCATAACGCTTGTCGCGCCCGGCTGCCTTGGCACCTGCTGGCACGGAAAATATCATTATCTGGAACCTTACTGCGGCTGCGCGCACGACTGCGTTTACTGTTACGCGAAGTCGCGCGCGGGCGTGCTGGCGAAACTGGCGGAACTCGGCACGGCGTTCGCCGAGCCCGCGCCTATGCTGCCGCAACCGCAGCTGCTTGCGGCAATCAAGAAAGAGGCGGAGTCGGGCGCGCTGAAAACGGTCAAGCTGTCGCGCTTCACCGATGTTTTTTCGCCGCCGTTTTCGGATAACGGGCTGGCTTTGAGGATCCTGCGGACACTGGCGGACTCGCCCGTCGAGCGCGTTATCATAACGACCAAAGGCGCTCCGCCGGACGAAACGATCCGGCTGATGGGCTCGCGCCGGGAAAAGTTTTCATTCAACGTTGTGGCGAAACCCGACTGCGGGTTCCGGTTTGAAAAAAACGTGCCGCCGCTGGAAGCCCGGCTCGCCGCCGCCGCGCGGGTTAACGCGGCCGGAGTGAAAACCACCATTCACCTTGACCCGCTGGTGCCGGGCTTTGAGGACCGGCCCGAAACCCTCGAGCCGCTGCTGGCGCGCCTGAAAGCGCACGGGCTGAACCGGGTGATGTTCTCCTACCTGCTTTTAAACAACGCCATCCTCTCGGAAATGCGCGCCGCGTTCGGGGCGGATTTCGCGCGGCAGCTGAGCGCGCTGTATGACAACGCGGAAATACGGATGCTGCCCAATCAGGACGACACCGTTTACGCCTCCATGAAACCGGCCCTGAAATCGGAAAGCGTGCGCCGGGTGTCCGCGCTTTTAAACGGGCAAGGGTTTGAATTCGTGCTGTGCTCGCTTAAAAGCGGACGGCACGCCGCCGACTGCGGCAGCAACCTGTGCGACGGCAGTTTTTATGCGTAAAGCGTGGCTGATCAACGTCGAGGACACAGTCGGGCCGGAAATAGCCGGGCGGATACTGGACTCCTATCTGCTGCGTTACCTCCCGCTGGTCAGCCCGGGCGATTTCTTCATAACGCCGCACATGCCGCATTCCGGGTTCGTCGCATATGTATGCAGGCTGAAAAACCTGCCGCCCCCCAAAAACTGGCTGATTGCGGCCCGGCCCGGTTCCCGGCCGTACTCGTTATGCCGTTCGGCGCTGCAAGATGACGCGCTGGCAACCCGGCTGCGCCGCGCCGGAACGGACGGCGGGCTGGAGCTGTACCCGTTCATGCAGACCGCTGCGGCACTCGCGCTGGCCCGCAAATGCGGCCTGCAATGGCGCGGCACCGCGCCCGAAGCGGTCGGGGCGGGCTATCCTGCCGAATTAAACGACAAGGCCCGTTTTAAAGAAGTGTCAAAAAAGCTCGGCATCCGCTGCATCGGCGGATTCGTTGAGGACAGCCTTGCTGAAATTAAAAAAGCCGCCGCCGCGCTTTCCGGCGGCGCGGGCCGGCGCGTCATCATAAAAAAAACCCGCAGCGGCGGCGGTTACGGAAACTATGCCGGCACGCCGGACGAAGTGCTGGCGCGCGTGGCGCAGTGGCACAGCGGCGAACCCGTTCTGATAGAGCCTTATGAACGCTTCGGCGCGGTATGCGGCACGCTCTCTCTGCTGACTGACCGGAGCTGCGATTATCTCGGCGCGGACCGCCAGTTTATCCACGGCGACTCATGGCACGGGTGCAGCTATCCCCATGCCGGCCAGCCGCAGCTGCGCGAGCTCAGCCTTGCCTACGCGCGCTATTTTCACGAACGCGGCGCGCGCGGATATGTCAATCTGGACTGGGGGATCGGAGAAACCGGCACGCTGACCGCAATCGAATGCAACTTCCGGCTCAACGGGTTCAGCCATATCCTGTCAATCGCGGAACAGGTTTTCGGGCTGACACCGGAGCGCGCGCACATAAAATTCGCGTCGGCTTTCCCGGTCGCGCAGGAAGTGCCGGTTTTTGACGCGGCCGACACGCTGAACAAAGAGCTGGCGGGCCGGGCGTTCGCGCTGCCAGCGGGGCTGGCGGAACACGGAACAATGCCGCTGCTGCTCGCCGCGGAAACCGAACAGGAGCTGGCGCGCGCAGACTCGCGAGCCGGAGAAATTTTCACGCCATGACCGGGCCGGATAAAACCTCAACCCTGGCAGGCTGGACGGTGGTCTGCGCCTCGTTCACCCTGATCTTCGGTTTTTCGGCGGTGGATCACGCCATCTCGCCGCTGGTGGAAAGTTTTTCCGTGTTTTACGGCGAACCGCTGAACCGGGTGCTCTGGCTCATTTCCACCTGCACCGCGGGAATAGTGTGCGGCATTCTGGCGGGTCCGGCACTGCTGAAAGCCGGCGGGCCGGACCGGCTGGCCAGAGCCGGAGCCGCGCTGCTGGTTGTGCCGCTCGCGTTTTTTCTTCTGGGCGGGCGGTTTCACGGCGCGCTCGCCGCGCGGTTTCTGTTCGGGCTGGGCGCGGGGATGACCAGCACGGTCATGTGGTGGCTGACTTACGAGGGCGTGCCGCGCCGTTATTATACTGCCATGGTAACCGTGCTGATGGCCGCCCGCCCGATGGCGGTTGCGGCGGGAGTGCCGCTCGCGGGCTATATAGCGTACCGCGCGAACTGGCGGTGGGCGTTTGCGGTGTTTCTGGTTCTGATAATAGCGGGCGGACTGGTTCTGCTGGCCGCGCTGGCGGATAAAAAAACCGAACCCGCGCCGCTGCGGCTGGCCGGTTTTTTCTCGGCCTACCGCGCTGTGCTGGCCGAGCCGAACGCCATACTGTATTACGGCGGGCTGATGCTGACGAGAATCTGCTATTTCGGGTTTTACTCGATGCTCGGAATCTGGATGATAAAATATTACGGGCTTGACGTAAGCGGAATCACCCTCCAGCTGACATACATAGGCATGGCGGAAACGCTCGTTAACTTCATTATTCCGCCGGTTCTGGGAATGGGTCGCAGAAAAGTTTTTGACGCAAGCGTGCTGCTGTCGGCGGTTTTGTTTATCGCGATGGTCTACGGGGCGCTGCCGCTCTGGGGCTCGGTGCTTTTGATAGCCGGTTTTGTCATGTTCGACCGGGTATATACAATGGCCGGGGTGATGGCGATCCCGGAAATATTTCCAGCACTGACCGACAAAACGGCTACCGGCAACATGGTAACCCTGACCTCGTGGATCGGGCTGGCCGTTATCTCCGCCGCAGAAGGCGCGTTTCTCAGCCTTGAGCGGGTGCCGGCCATGGCGACCGCGCTTGTCGCCTGCCTGCTGGTCGGGCTGGCCTGCCTGTACCGGGTTCAGCCTAAAACCTGAGCGGGCTAGGGCATTTCAAACGAATCCGCCGTCCGGTAAACCGCAAAGGTTTTATTGCTGTAAACCGGCGGCATCGGAAACCCGTGAATTTCAGAAAGCGTAACGATATACTCCGCCCGGGTAACCGCCGCCGCGCGCAGAATGCTTTGCGCCGTAACCGGCTGCATATACTCGGCCCGCACCGGCGCGGTGACACGCGCGCCGGGACTGCCCAGCAGCGCGCCCAGCGCGGTGATTTTTTCGTACCACTGTTTTTCAAAGCCGGGAGTCCAGTGCATGGCGGCGGCGTCAAGCCACTCTATCACCGGCGACCGGCTGGAAAACACCCGGAAGCCGTTTTCACCCGGAGGAGTAAGGAACCGGGCCGTTACTGAAGTGTTTTGTCCGGCCCATTTCTGTGCCGCGATCCAGTCATTATCCTTATTGGTCCGGCCGCGCAGGCAGACGGTGCCTATCATAAGCGGCGCCAGCGGCAGCAGCGCCGCGCACGCAACAAAAACGGCTTTTTTCCTGGCAGCGTTCAACCCTTGAGCCAGCACGGGACGGTAACCGTCGAGCAATATCAACGCGCACACTGTTGCGAACACGGCGCAGTGCAACGGATTGGCGGCCGAACCCGCCGCCGCGTAAAAACCGGCCGCGACACCGGCTCCCGCGCAGATGTTTCCCAGTTTCACAAACAGTTTTTCGCGCGGAGTCTGCCGCGCGCCGGACAATTCGTATGCGGCAAACACGCCAAAAGCCAGCCACGCCAGCCCGGAATAAAGGTGCGTGGAAAACACGTTTGCGAGAAGCGCGGTTTTAAGCCAGCCGCCGTCGCGTCTGAACAACCGGGCCGCGTAGCCGCCGGCGAGAATGAGAATCATGGCGTCAAAAAGCGAATCGGCGCGGTACAGCTGCAGCGTGATGATGAACCGGACGGGAATAAGATCGCCGAACACAAACGCGCCCGCAACGCATAACAGAAACGAAACCGACAGAGCTTTGAGAAAGCCCGCGCCCGGCCTTCCCGCCGCCACAGCGCTTCTTATAAACAGCCCGCCGAACGCGGCGTAGACAATGGCCTGCGCAATACGCCGGGCGGGCCAGGCCGACATGAAGTAATGCCCGCTGTACCAGTATCTGAGCAGTCCGTCAAAATCCGGTGACGCTCCGCCATACGGATTATGCACCGCAAGCGTGAAATACCACCACAGCCACGGCGCGACCAGCAGCGCGAAAACCGCCCAGCCCCTGAAATACTGTTTGCGGGAGCTGGCGGCCGCCGTCGCGCAGGCGAACGCCGCCAGCAGGTAATTGACCGGCAGTCCGTTTATGTAATACGCCGCGGCGGCCAGCGCGAACGCCCGCACCGTGCGGCCCCTGAGCAGCAGCAGCACGCACAGCATGATAAACGGCGCCGCGGCGGACGTGGGGAAAAACGAGTTCTTCATCAGCGGGTCTTCGCCCAGAAAGGTCAGATAATTGGTGAGCGGGCACACCGCGGTAAGCAATACCCCCGCCGCAGCCGCCGCGCGCGTGCCGAAGAAAAACAGCCCCAGTTCCGCCGTAACATAGAACAGCAGCGCCTTAAACGCCAGAAACAGCGTGAAATGGAGCGGATACAGCGGAACAAATTTTCCGGCCAGCGCCATCAGCCGGGGAAACAGCGAAGGGAAGAACCCGGCGGTCTGCGCATAGCGGTCTACCGGGAAAAGCGCGCCGTCCATAAACCGCGCGATGAACGGCACGGTCTGCTGCACGTTGGGCGACAACTCGTATGCATACCCGTTCACAAGCAGCGCCAGCAGCGAAGCAAGCGCGGCCAAGGCGAGTTTTTCCGGTACGGAAAGCCGTGTGCCGTTTTCCATTATCCGCACGTCCGTTCGATAAGATCCGCGGCAAGCGCGGTTCCGTGTTCGGTTTTAACAAACCGGGCGGCTGCCTGCGCCCGGCGTTTATAGCCGTCGTCCGGCAAAACCAGCTTTATCCGGCGCGCGAGTTCCGGGGCGGTGAGTCCGGCGCGGGCAAGGTGCGCGGGCCCCAGACCATGCGCGCTGATAATGCGGCCCCAGTAAGGCTGATCCGCCAGATGCGAAACTATTATCTGCGGCGTGCCGCATAAAAGCGCGGTATGGGTTGTGCCCGCGCCGCCATGATGCACAATGGCGGAACAGCGCGGCAGTATGGCCCTGTGCTCGGCCGACCCGGTGACCAGAACCGCGCCTCTGGCCTCGGTCGGGCGGCCGGGCAGCTGGATAATGGCGCGCGTGCCTGCGAGCCGGGCGGCGGTTTCAAAAAGCGTTTCCAGCGCGGCTGGTTCCGGGTCGAAATCGCTCATGCTGCCAAACCCCATAAACACCGGCGGAGAGCCGGAAGCGATAAATTCAGAAATCCCCGGCTCCTGCGGCAGATCGGTGCGCGCGGCAGGCACCTCGAAAAAGCCGCACACTTCATTGCGGCCCGCCCAGTCGGGCCGGGGCGGGCATAGCGCGACACTCGCGGAAATCAGGTTTAAAAGCGGCGACGCCACTCCTTCGTCGAGGAAACTTTTTACAGGCGCAACTCCCAATTCCGCGCGCAGGCGGTTCATGCGCCGCAGAAATAGCAATCCGGCCGTCAGGTCGGTGAACCGCCAGGCCGCGCGGTTGAGCCGCGAATTTTTCAAAAACGCAAGCGGATACAGGTGGTCAGGCGGATACTCGCCGGATGGCACAGCCAGCGCCGACAACGCCTGCGTAATATAAGGTTTGCTGAATTTCGCAGCCGCGGCATTAAGCGGATAGGCGAGAGTATGCCCGATCAGCACATCGTTTTCCCGGGCGAGGCGGAGCGCGGCGTCCGTCATGTCCCGTTCCATTGAAAACAGCATCAGCTCAAGCGACGCCATAAACTGCCGCACCTGCAGCCCCCTGCCCATTACGGCAGGCGCGACGGCGGCCAGCCCGGCGCGGGTCGGGAAAGGCGATCTAAGCATTCGCAGCTCCACTCCCAGATTATTCGCCAGAACCGCATAATCGCGGTTGTCCACCGGCGTCACCGCCAGCGTAACGCTGTGCCCGCGGGCCGCCAGTTCTCCGCCCAGCGCAAGCAGAGGCCGCACGTCGCCCGCGCTGCCCCAGGCCTGTATGCCTATTTTCATTTCCGCACCGGTCGCATAAATTTGTTTGACAAAAACAACACTTTCAGCGGCGCCTGATCAAAAGCGCACCCGTTCCGCTCGGCCACGGCCCGAAACGACCGCATATCAGCCCCCGCGGAAACGGAACAGCGCGCAAAAAACCGGCCTCCATGCCAAAGGTTCGCATGGGATATTTTAGTAAAGAAATATGCGCTATAGGAACATATATGCGCGGCGCGCATGTCAAGCAATCTAAGAATCTTACCATGGGTCTATGGGACTGCGTTCTTAAATTTGGCGCTTTTTCGGACTCTGCCGCCGGTTTGCCAAACGGTAAATTGCCTCCAGTTTTTTCTCTATCGTTTT
>JAQVSV010000058.1 GCA_028700325.1 Elusimicrobiaceae bacterium
CCCAGCGCGGCAAAAACGCCCGCCAAAGCCGCTGTCAGGGCTATCAGCATGGCGGGCGCGGTGCCGGGATACAGAAACCGGCCCGCCGCGCCCAGCGCAATCCACAACCCGCACAGCATCACTCCAGACGACAAAACGATACGCGCCAGCCCGCGCCTCGTCAGCGCGCCCAGCGCGCCCAGCGCCGTCACACAGCCGGCAACCAGAAGACTGTTAAAAAGAGTCATCGCCGCCTCCTTTATCCGCGCAGGCCGTTATAAAAGCTGTCGCCGCCACCGCCGCGAACGAAGCCAGCGCGACCGCCGCCAGCGCCGGCGCGTGCTGGTTAAACAGTTCGGAAAACGCGCCATTCTGCGCGGGTGGAGAAACTCCGCCGGGCAATTTTGAAAGCAGCGCCGCCAACCCGCCCAGCCCGGCGATTAGCACCACCAGCGCGGCATACCGGTTTTCATTGGCTGGACCGGAAGCGCTGGCCTTCCCGGTCAGCATTGCCGGAAATACAAAACTGCCCGCCGCCACCGCGACGGCCCCGAAAAAAATCAGGCCCGCCGGCGCGCGCAGCCCGTCAAGCGCCAGCAGGCCCGCCGCAAACATGGCAAGCGCGGCGAGCCAAAGCGCGGCGTGGGCGGTTTTGTTTGAGAACACGGCACCGGCCGCGCTAACCACGCAGCCCGCGGACAGCAGCCAGAAAAGCGCGCTTTCGGTCATAATTCAGCGAAGCTCCTTGCAAGTAACCGTTTTTTTCTCCGGCTCCGGGCAAACGCCGCCGCCGGACGCCCGCCGGATCTCGCACGCATGCAGCTGCGCGCGAACCGCCCGGCTTAAAGCGGAACACACCGCAAGAACGGCCCGTTTTGCTCCGGTTATCAGCGCAGGCATAAATACGCCCCCGTGCCGACCAAATTAAGCGCCGCAAGCGGCGCAATAAATTTAAAAACCAGCCGCGCCAGGTTCCGCCTGCCTGCCGGAGCGAACGAGCCGTCCAGCCACAGATACAGCCCGGCGCACATGAACAGCTTGACTGTAAACCAGAACCAGCCGGGCAGAACCCGCGCCGCTTCAAACGGCGCGGCGCCCGCTCCGAAAAACAGCGCGCCGCATAACGCGCTGAAAAAAGCCAGCTGCGCGCACCGGCCCGCCTGCATGAGCGCGTAATTGGAGCCGGAATATTCCGGCGTCAGCGCGGTGTCGCCGCTGCCCAGCGGCCGCAGGCCCATCAGGCCCGCCGAAGACAGCAAAAAAAGCAGAAACGCCAGCTGCCCCGCAACCGGCGTGAAAAAAAACCAGCGCAAAATCCCGCCGTTCTGGGCGCGGGCCAGCGCGCTTGCGCTGTCGCCTCCGGCAAGCATGGCAAGCGGCAGAACGGACAGCAGCAGCGGCACCGCCATCACGAACACGCCCGTCAGCCCGGCGTTGGCAAGCCGCACGCCGTGCTTCGTCTGCGCCGACCAGTTGCCTGCGGCGGCCAGCAGGCCCGGCAGCAGCCCGGCCCCGCACAGCAGGAACAAGCCGCCGTTACCGCTTTGCTCCGCCGGATTGAACAGACGCGGCGCGGCGCCCAGCGCGGTAACCGCCGCCGCCGCGAACAGAACCGGCACAGCCGCAAAAACCAGTCTGTCCCGCGAAGCGGGACGCGCGTTCTCTTTCTTCACAAGATGGAAAAGCTGTTTCCAGAATCCCCATATTCCGCCCGGCACGCATGCGCCGGACCCGGAAAACCGCAACACCAGAAGCTGTTCCCAGGGATACAGCAGCGTAAGCACCCCCGCGCTCCACACGAGCGCGCCCAGCGCGTACAGCGATTGAAAAATCAAAACGCTGTAAGCGGACTTTCCGGCCCAGCCCGCCAGCGCGCTCACATACCAGCCCGTTCCGCCGATAAACCGGGCGGCGGAGAGCGCCGCGCCGGCGACGCACAACGCTATCAGCAGCCGGGCTGGCGCCGGGTTCATCGGTCAGCCTCCGAAGCCGACACGTCAAGCGACACGGCCGCCATAACCGCCTGCTCAAAATCACAGCCCGGCAGCACCGCGCCGCAGGCGAATGCCGCGCTCAAAGACGGCGGCGTAAAATGCACCCGCAGCGGATAGCTGCCTCCGCCCGACTTCACATAACAGGCAAGCCTGCCGCGCGGAGCTTCGCACACGGCGTACCCTTCGCCCGCCGGCACGGCAAATACGGGAACCGGTTTTTTTATCCGGCCGGAATCAGCCGCCTGACAGGCCGACTCGATAAGCGAAACCGACTGCTCAATTTCCTTTACTCTTAGCGAAAAGCGTTCCAGCGCGCAGCCCTGCCCGCCCCGTTCACCGGCAAGCGGCGCAAACCGGGCCGCCGCATAACCGCCGTAACCGCCTGACGACCGGACATCGTCCGTCTCGCCGGCGCAGCGCAGATTCACTCCGGAAAGACCCGCCCGGCGGGCCGTCTCCGCCGTAAGCGCGCCCGCGCCGCGCAGAGCGGCGCAGAACAGCGGATCGTTCAAAAAAATCCGTCTGATTTCAGCCAGACCCGGCCGCAAACTCTCGCAAAAGCGTTTTGCCGCATGCAGAACATCTCCGTCCGCCGCGCGCAATCCGCCCGGTGTCATTATGCCGAACCCGGCGGGATTGCCCCACAGCTGAAACAGGCTGTCAAGCCCGGCGCGCCAGCCGGGAATTACCGGCGAAGCCGGATGTCCGGCCGCGGCGGCGGCGTTATGGAGCGCGCCCAGATGCGACCCGATCCGTTCCGCTTCGCACAGCGCACCGCGCACCGTTTCCGTTTCCTGAGGCACCACGGCGCCGGCGGCTTTCTCGACCGCCATGCAGTAAACCAAAGCGTGATGAAGCGGACTTTCAAACCCGATCCGCTCCGCCAGCGTAACGCCCTGCTCCCACGAATTCGACTCGAAAAGTTTTTCCGCGCACCGGAACAGCAGCCCCAGCTCCGGCTCCGCGGAAACAACCGTTTCGCCCGCCAGTTTCAGGTCAATACGCCAGTCGCCGCCCGGGCCGGGCGCGCAGGGGCCGAGATAAAGGCTGAACGGGCTGGTGTTGGCTGGCTGATGCATTTAGCTCATCGTGGCGGTTACGCGCAGCACTTCGTTAAGCGTGGTAAGCCCGCAGGAAGCCTTGTAAATGCCGTCCATAAGCAAGGTCTTCATGCCGGATTTAACCGCGGTGCGTTTCAGCTCGTCGGTCGGAGCGTGAGCAAGCACCGCTTTGCGCAGTTCTTCGTTCATAATCATGATTTCAAACAGCGCCGTGCGGCCCAGATAACCCGTATTGCGGCAGGCGGGACAGCCTTTTTCAACCTTGAACTGCGCGCCCTGCCGCGTAACTATCTTTTTTATCTCTTCGGCTTCCACCGGATCCAGCCCTTCGACAAATTCCGCGACCGCCTTCTCCGACGGCGGCTCCGCCGGCTGCGCGCAATGCGGGCAGAGTTTCTTCACCAGCCGCTGCGACAGGCTGCCCAGCAGCGAGGACGCGATCAGAAAATGCGGCGTGCCCATCTCGAACAGCCGCTCCACCACGCCCGGCGCGCTGATCGTGTGCATGGTGGTGAAAATCAGATGACCGGTCAGCGCGGCGCGCATCGTGATTTCAGCGGACTCATGATCGCGGATTTCGCCCACCATCACGATATCCGGATCCTGCCGCAGAATGGTCAGCAATCCTTCGCGCCAGCCGAACCCGGTTTTGGGGTTGATCTGGGCCTGATTGATGCCCTCCAGCCTGTATTCGACCGGATCTTCAAGCGTGATTATATTGACCATCGGAGTGTTGCGCTGGCGCAGCATGGCGTAAAGCGTGGTGGTTTTTCCCGCGCCGGTCGAACCGGTGGTGTAAAAAATGCCATAAGGGTTATGGGCGACGCGGATGAGCGTGTCCATATCCTCCTGCGTCAGGCCAAGCTGGTTTAAATCAAGGCCCATCTGCGTACGGTCCAAAATCCGCAGCACCAGTTTTTCGCCGTTTACGGTGGGGAAAGTGGAAACGCGCACCTGAATAACGCGGCCGCCTATGATCTTCTGGAAACGGCCCTCTTCCATGCGGAATTTGGTCGCGCTTTCCGGGTCGAACCCGGCCAGCACCCTGATGCGCTGGCTGATCGGCAGTTTCTCGTCGCTGGTGATATTGGCGATATCCTGAAGCGTGCCGTCTATGCGGAACCGCACCCGCAGGGATTTCCCCTGGTATTCGAGGTGCACGTCGCTCGCCCGTTCGATAATGGCCTGTTCCAGAATAAGATCGCTTATCTGGATCGCCAGGTCAATGGCCGGAGAGCGCACCGCGTTTTTCATCAGCTGGTTAAACCGTTCCTCGAAAGACGGGACGTTCGTGCCGGACTGAGGGGCAAACGCCGGAGTGGGAATGAAAACCTGCTGCTGCAGAGGCTGCTGTGCGGACTGCTGTCCCGGCTGCGGCACGGCATGCTGCTGCGCCGGCTGCTGAACCTGCTGCTGCGCCTGCGGCGGATATTGAGCCGGCGGAGGCATCTGCTGAGGATTGACCATCCCGCCCGGCGTACCGTCTTCTTTCCAAAACCCCATAATCATCTCTCCTTGATTTTCAAATCAGTCAACTCTGGACAGCGGAAACGGTTTCCGCGGCGCGCAGGGGAAAACCCTGCGCGTCGGAATGCTGAAAAATCCGCTCCCGGTCCGCGATGCCGGAAAATTCAACGCCGAACAGGTCATACGCTTCCCGCTCATGCGGCGCGCAGGCGGGATGGCTTGAAACTATGCTTTGAACCGCGTGATCCGCCTCGGTCCGCATGGCGGCGCGCAGATTATCGGCGGGATTGTAAAACACATAAAGCAGTTCGAACCCGGGCGCGCCGGACCGGTTGGAAACATTCAGGCTCTCCAGCCCGGTAAAACCGTGCTCCGCAAAAAGAACGGCTCCCTGCGCCGCAAACGGGCCCGATACGGAAAAAACCTCAAAACCCAGGCCCGGCGCGGTTTTGCGTTGAACTGTTTTATCCAAAACGCGCAGCCGCTCGAAAATCTGCCCGACGCTCATGCCGCCTCCGTCAGCGCCGCTTTAAGCGCGTCGCCGGCTGGCGGGCAGGCGGCAAGCGTCCTGCCCGGCGTCAGCGGTTCCCTTTTCATATCAGAGAAGGCGGGCGACCTGCCGAAGACCCCGCCTGAAACCGCGCAGTCGCCGATAGCCACAATCATGGCGGGCCGGGGCATTTCCTCGGCGATGCGCTCAAGCACAATCTGCATTTTCCTGTTAACCGGACCCGTTATGACAAGCACGTCGGCCTGTTTCGGCGATGCGGCGGTCATGGCGCCCATTTCCCGCAAAGCCGCTTTCACTGCCCGGGAACAGCAGTTGCCGCCCGCCACAAAATAGCGGCGCGGGCCGGGTGAAAACGGTGTTTTTACCGCTGTCTGTTCTGCCATGATTTAAACAACCCCGAATAATAAGCCAGCAGCCCCGACATGCAGATGACGCCCAGAAACATCGCCGCGGCGAGAAAACCTTCCGGCGCGGTTTTTTGGGCCTGGGCCGACCATAATGCCACCGGCGCCAGCGCCGCCGTCAGCGCCATGCACACCAGCGCCGCCGGATAAAATTCCGCCAGCATATTAACCCGCGCGGTCCCTTTTGAAGGCGAGCCTGATTCGTAGGGCCTTGACTCCGCCCGGCTGAACCCGCCGTTGCCGGCAAATTTGCCCGCCGCCCGCACAATAATGCCCGCACAGGCTGAAAAAAAGAAGAGGGCGGAAATATACGCTATCTCTGTCATAATAGATATATTACAAAATATTATGCATTCTTGCCCGCTAACGCCAATAGGGCAAAAGCGCCCGTTCAAATGAAAAAACGGCGTCTTGCAAAAGACGCCGTTTTGGAAAGTCGCACTGCCACCGATAGGACTCGAACCTATGACATGACGCTTATGAAACGTCCGCTCTACCTCTGAGCTACGGTGGCGGTATGGATATGATAGCAAAAAATCGCGCGATTTAAAAATACCGCGCGGCTCAGCACGCAGGCTGCCCGGCGGGAGCGCCGCCCAGGAACGCCTGCCGGACTTCCGGGGCAGACGCAGGAGTGACAGGAATTTTCGCGTAGCGGCTATACAGGAAACGTGCCGCCGTCGCGCTGACGTTCGCGACAGTTCCAGCCACTACGACAGCCATGCCCGCCACGGGAATCACCATCCCCGCCGACATGGCGATCCCGCTTACCGCCTGGACAACAGCGAGACTCCGGTCAACCTTGCCCATATTCCTGTTCTTTCCGACCCGGACAAGATTGTAAATATTCGCGGCCGTGCCCACTACCGCCGCGCCCGGAACCAGCACCTCGGCCACGCCGGCCAGCGCCGTCATGCCCAGCGAGGACAAATTGACCGCCGCGCCGGATGCCATGCCGCTTCCCATGGCGGCGGCATTCATTATCAGGCCTGTCTTGTTTTTGCTGAACTCCGCCCGGAACGCCTCCGTCTCGGCATGAATCACCTCGCGGAACGAACGACGTCTGGGCTTGTCCACCAAATCAAGGTTACGGGTTATAAGATCGCGTTTTTCTTTCAGCAGGTAATCCTGGAATTTCGCGCTTTCGCGGCGCATCTCGCGTTCGGTTTTGGCGGTTTCAAGCTGCCGGCGGCGCGAATAACCGTCGAAAAGCGAGTCGAGTTCCGTTTCACCGAGCCTGCCGTCGCTCACCAGCCGCGCCAGCACGGCGTGCTGGCGGCTTTTCTTTTCAGAAATCAGCTCGCCCGCATACAGCGCCAGCGCGGTGGCGGGCAGAATGGATGCGACAGCCGTGGCCGTAACCATCGTCGGTATCCCGGTGCGGGCCGCTATGTTCAGAAAATCATGCGTGCTGCCGATATTGCCCGACGAAGCCGCTCCGCTTCCGATATACTTGACCGCCAGCGTTTCGTCCAAGGCGCTAAGCGCGTAGCAGACCGGCGACAGCTCCGTAATCACGCCGGCCGTCATAAGAGCATAGCCTGCGACAGGGTGTTTTTTTCTTAACTTGAAACCGACCGCGAACTCGCCCGCTCCAACCACACTCTCGACCGCCGGGCCCGCAGCCGAGATATAGGCACGCTGCGCGTCTGTATAATCTGCCGTAGGACTCCATTTGGTAACGCCGCCGGATTTCGCGTCAGAAAGGCCGCGCATCGTCACCGCGTCATACAGCGTTTCAGCCGATGGATTCTTCACGAACGCCTTGAGATTTTCAGTGCGCTGGATGGTTATTGAAGTTTTCGCCGCAGGATCAATGGATTTCACCGCCGCCACATGCGCCGCCTCGTGCAGATAGGTGGTTCCGGCCAGCGCAAAATTGAGATACCCCGCCGCGACACCAGCCGCCACGCCAGCTTTCACGGCGCCGGCCGCCGAATCCGGCCACCTGATGGAAGCCGGAGCTCGCCTGACCGGCTTGTCTATATCGCCCAGCGACGGCACTTTCGGCAGCGAACCCCTTAATCCGGCATATCCGGCAAGCGCCGACAGCAGACGCCGCTTTGCAGAAACGGCATCAGCCTCCGTGCCGGCGGCGCGGTCCGACACCAGCCATTGCAGCAAAGCGCGCCGCCCGGCGGCCGACAAACGCACCCTGCCTTTGCCGTTGCGCTGGTAAAAAGAGTCAGGCTTTTCTGGCGAAAGATACCGCGCCGCGGCCACCAGCGCGGGCATTTCAAAATTCTTGATTTCCACGCCTTCGGTCATGTCCCGGACAAGCGTTTTGTCCAGCCGCGCACCCGCAGCCAGCACCTGAAGAAGCAATCCTCGTCCCTTTTCCGTTACGACAAACCCGCCCGACGGGGCGCGTTCCACAAGCCCGGAAACATCTCCCTTCAGGGAGGGCGCGAGCATCGCCGCCGCTCTCAGGAAAAAATCCGCGCCACCGGCGGATTGTCCGCCCGTCGCAAGCGCTTTAAGCCTTGCGTTATCCTCCGGCATGACGGTAAGCAGCGAAAGCAGCAGCAACCTCTGCCCGCGTTCCGAAAGTTTCACGCCGTCCTTGCCGGCTTTTTCAAGATAGGGATCAAGTTTCTGCCCCGTTTCAGGCGTAATCAGCGCCGACGCGGTACGCAGAACCGCTATATCCGGATTTGAAAGCGGCGCGCCCATGGCCAGGCTGGGAGCCGGGGACGATACCGCCACCATTTCCGTTTTATCAGCCGCCCCGGAAGAAACCGCGGCTCCGTCTTTCATTTCCGGAACCGATGCGAAAACCGGCGCAATCTGCCCGAACAGAAGACATACCGACATGCTCGACGCTAGAAACTTCCTCATAATCTTCTCCTGAAAAGACTCCGCATATTTAACTGTGCAAACCGGGCAGACCGGATTCTTGTCATTATCCTTATTTCTACACCTTCCCCGCCGCTGTTCCGCCGTATTTCGGAAATGCTATGGGGCGGCAGAACCAGCCCGCAATATCCTTCAGTCATACGCCACTCCGCCGGATATCTTACAAAACCGCTCGCCGGGCATGTATCAGCTATGGAATTCACGGTTCCCGGCGATATCTTCCATACTGGAAAAGCTCTCTGAATTTTATACTGGAAACATACGGCCCGCAAGGAACGAAAGGCCCGGCTATTCAGCAGTCAAAGGACCCGCATGGGAAATATAGTCCCGCCCGGTTCGGGGAGAAGAACGAACGGGTTACGGCTTCCGCGCCGCGGTTTCCGCCAACGCGCTCCGCGCGGCTTCGACATCGGCGGCAAGTGCCGCTGACAGTTCCGCAACGTCCTTGAATTTTTTCTCGTGCCGCAGGCGGGTGACAAATTCGACGGAAATGTTTTGCCCGTAAAGATCGCCGGAAAAATCCAGAATATGCACCTCGACCAGGGGAAGCGCGCCGCTCAGCGTATTGACCGTAGGCCTGAACCCCACGTTCGCCATGCCGCCGTAAACCCGCCCGCAGCCCTCCAGCGCAACGCGGACCGCGTATACTCCGCGCGGCAGAATTTTAAAACGGCCCGCGTCGAGGTTGGCGGTGGGAAAACCGAGCCTGCGGCCCAGCCCCTTGCCGCGCACGACGGTGCCGCCGACGCTGTAGCAGCGGCCCAGCAGCCGCGCGGCGTGTTCGACATGACCCTCAACCAGCAGTTTGCGTATAATGGAGGAGGATATTTTGTGCCCGTCGGCCCGGCGGAAATCCATGATCCGGAGCGGGATATCGCGCCGGGCGCAGGCGGCGCGCAGAAAATCAAGGTGGCCAAGGCGCTCCCGCCCGAACGCGAAATCACGCCCGATAAGCAGGCCGCCCATCTGATATTCCGCCACAAGCGTTTCGAAAAATTCCCCGTGTGAAACGGAAGCGAACCGGGCGGAAAACTCCAGACACTCCGCGCGGTCGGCTCCGGCGCGCAGAATCAGCTCGCGGCGTTGCGCCGGCAGCGTAATCATGCTCTGGCCGGTATCGCCTGACAAAACGGCTTTGGGCGGACAATCCAGAAACAGGACAAGGCTTTTCATGGAATGCGCGCGGGCAAGCCGGGCCAGTTCCGCGATGACCGCCGCATGGCCAAGATGCACGCCGTCCATTGTGCCGATGGTGATGAAATTTTTCATTTTTCCGGAAAAACATGCCCGCCCTAAAACAACGCGCGGGCGGATTTCAAAGCTGCAGAAGCCGCGCCGTGATCGCTTCGCGCGGCATGGTTTTCAGATCCGCGCCGGGCAACGCGTCTTCCACCGCAAACTCGCCCACCTTCAGCCGCCTCAGGCTCTTGAGGTGTCCGCCGCAGCCCAGCTCGCGCCCCAGCATCCAGGCCAGAGAGCGCACATAGGTGCCGCCGCCGCATTCCACGGTAAACATAACTTCAGGCAATCGCACCGAAACATCGCGCCATTTGTAAATATTGACCGTCTTTTCAACCGGCGCCACAACTTCGCCCCTGCGGGCCAGCCGGTAAAGCGGCGTGCCGTTCACCTTGACTGCGGAATAGGGCGGCACCGTCTGCTTCACAGTGCCCTGCATGGCGGTCAGGCTGGCGGAAACAGCCGCCGGATCCAGCCCGCCGGTCGGATAAGAGGCGGTTATCCTGCCGTCGGCGTCCCAGGTGTCGGTTTCCGCGCCGAGCGCCATCACGCCGCTGTATACCTTCCCGCCCTGCTGAAATTCCGACTGTTTCTTCGTCGCCGCGCCCACCAGCAGAACCAAAAGCCCCGTGGCCGCGGGATCCAGCGTGCCGGCATGCCCGATCCGGCGCACTTTCAGCCTGCCGCGCGCAACGGCCACGACATCATGAGAGGTCCAGCCGGAGGGTTTATCCACCAGCAGAAAACCCGAAATCTGGCCGCTTTGCTGTTCTGTCATAAAAATCACTCCCGCCCGTAGCGGGCCGCTATCGCGGGCAGTATGCGCCCCATCAGCTCATCAAGCGTGGCGCCGCTGTGTTTGCAGCCCGCCGCGGCGCGGTGCCCGCCGCCGCCGAATTCACCGGCGATCGCGCTCACGTCAACCTCGCCGGACGACCGGAAATTGACGGTAATCCGGCCCGGCTCCTCCCGAAACAGAACCGACACCCGCACTCCGGGTATCATCACCCCGTAGTTCACTATTTCCTCGGTATGCTGGGACCGGGCGGCGCAATCCTCAAAATCCTCCAGCGCCAGCACGCTGACGGCGGTTCTGCCTCCGTCAGCCAGATAAAGCTTTTCCAGCGCGCGGCCCAGCAGCTTGACCGCCGGATAGGCTTTCACGCCGTAAACCAGCCGGTTGATGCGCGCGAAATCTGCGCCGGCGTCAATCAGTTCCGCCGCGAACCTGTGCGTGGAAGCCGTGGTTGACGGATACTGGAACCGGCCCGTATCCGTAACCACGCCGGTATAATAGCAGTCGGCCTCTTCCCGGGTAAACGGCAGGCCAAGCAAAACCGTCTGCAGACGGCCGGCCAGTTCCGAAACCGACGACAGACCCGGCGCGACGGCATTCACCGTGCCGTAAGGCTCGAAAGTGCTGTGATGATCGAGATTGATCGTGTTTTCAGTTGCGGCCAGAATGCCCTCCACCGCGCCCGCCCGGGCGGGTGCGGAGCATTCCATCATTAGCGCGGTGTCGAACTGCCGGCCGGAGGGAACGCCGGCGTCCGCCGTAAACCGGTCTATGCCGGGCAGAAAGCCCAGATTTTCAGGTATCGGGCTTACGCTGTAAAGAAAGCAGGTTTTGCCCAGCCGCCCGAGCACAGAGGCCATCGCCAGGGCGCACCCGAGGCAGTCGCCGTCCGGATTGCGGTGCACGGCAATGAAAAAGTCGCGCCCGGCGCGGATCGCGCGGGCGGCTTTTTCCAGTTCGTTATTCAGATTCTCCGGCAGAGCAATCATGGTCGGCGGACTGTCCTTCCCGGCGGATGCGCTCGAAAACGGTTTCCACGGCGGCGGCTTGCGCGGGGCCGGTATCAAACTGAAAATTCAGCGACGGGATGCGTTTCAGATGCAGCCGCTTGCGCAGGCCCATTATCATATCGCGCCGCAAAGACATGAGTATTCTATCTGTCAGATCCCGGTCAACCGAACCGCCCATAACCGAATAAAACACCCGCGCGCTCTGAAGATTCTTGTCCAGCCTGACATGGGTTATCGTCACAATTCCGGGAATGCCCCCGCTCCGGGCTTTCGCCATATAAGCGGCGATTTCCCGGAGCAGGAGGTCTTCCAGTTTTGCGATCCTATCGGTCATTCGTTTTCAGCCGTCTGGTGATCGTTTTTTTGACGAACGCGGTAATGACGTCGCCCGGTTCAATGGCGGTATACCCGTCTATCAGGATACCGCACTCGAAACCCAGTTTTACCTCGCGCACGTCTTCCTTGAAGCGCTTGAGGCCGCTGATTTTCGCGTTCAGAATATTGTCCTTGCCGCGGTAAACATGCACTTCGTTGCCGCGGGTTATGGTGCCGCTCTTGATTATGGATCCGGCGATAATGCCGGAGCTGAGATCGAATTTCTGGCGCACTTCCGCCGTGCCCACCACTTCCTCCACCACTTCCGGCTCCAGCATGCCTTCCATGGCGGCGCGCACGTCTTCCAGCAGTTCGAATATAATCTGGTAATTGCGGACTTCTATGCCCGACCGGTCCGCTTCGGCCAGAGCCGCCGCGTCGGTATCAACATGGAACGTGAAGATAACCGCGTTGGACGCCTTCGCCAGCAGAATATCGGACTCGTTGACGTTGCCCGCCCCGGAATGGATGATGCTCACCTCCACTTCGTCGGTGCTGAGCCGCTCCAGCGAATCGCGGATGGCCTGAATGGAACCCTGCACGTCGCCCTTGATGATGATATTGAGCGTCTTGAGCGACTGGTTCTCCATCTGGTCACGCAGGCTCAGAAGCGACACATGCTTGCGGTGCGCCAGATTTTCCTCGCGCTGGATCAGGCGGCGCTTGTCGGCCACCTGCCGCGCGTCCTTTTCGGATTCCACGACATACATGATGTCGCCCACAGCCGGCGGCTCGCCGTTGATGCCCAGTATCTCCACCGGAGTGGAGGGGGGAATCATGTCATGGCGCACGCCGTGCTCGTCAGTCATCGCGCGGATTTTTCCGTACGCCGAACCCACCACGAACGGGTCGCCCACCCGCATGACGCCTTTCTGGTTAAGCACCGTGGCAACCACGCCGCGCTTGGAATCGCGCCGCGCTTCCAGAATGATGCCCACGCCATGCCGGTCCGGGTTGGCTTTCAGGTCCATTATCTCGGCCTGCAGCGCGATCATCTCAAGCAGCCTGTCAATATGAAGCCGCTTCTTGGCTGAAATCTCGACATAGATGGTTTTGCCCTGCCACTCCTCGGGAATAAGGCCGTGATTGGCAAGATCCTGCTTGACCTTGTCGGGATTGGCTTCCGGCAGATCTATCTTGTTGACCGCCACGATTATCGGCGCGCCCGCGGCTTTGGCATGATCTATGGCTTCGATGGTCTGCTGCATCACGGAATCCACCGCCGACACTACCAGCACCACTATGTCGGTCGCCTGCGCGCCTCTGGCGCGCATCGCGGTGAACGCTTCATGGCCGGGAGTATCGAGAAACACGATCTCGCCCTTGGGCGTGTTCACTTTATACGCACCGATATGCTGGGTGATGGCGCCAGCCTCGCCCTCGCAGACGTTGGAACTGCGGATAGCGTC
>JAQVSV010000059.1 GCA_028700325.1 Elusimicrobiaceae bacterium
GGCTGGTGTCGCGTTCGTTCGCGAGCCTGAAGGGGGCGAACAGGGTCGCGATCTCGTAGGCCGGCGTGGCCGTTTCCGGCGTGATTTCGGCATTCAGTTCGCTCCGGCATCTGTTTTTAGGTTTTTTCACGCTTAATTCCGCCGCGCTGTTTTTGGAGGCCAGCCGCAGAGCCGCTGCGGCCATTTCATAAATCATGCTCTGGAGCCAGTGGCCTTCCATCCGGCAGACAAGCGGGGCTTTGGGCATGTTTATTTCCAGCCGCACCTTTTTCTGCCGGAAAACGTCGCGCAGTTCCTTGCCTATCAGCCCTATCTGTTCCTGAGCGACGCATTTTCCGGCGCCCGGTTTCACAATCCGCAGATCAAAGGCGATCGCGTCCAGAATGGCGTCAATCGTGCCGGTGAGCCGCATGATTGACTCCCGCGCGAGCGCGAGCTGGCTCATCTGCTCCGGTTCCAGCTCGCCGGCGTAGCCTTTGAACAGGTATTCGACATAACCCATCGCTCCGACCAGCGGGCTCCGCAGCGCATGCGATATGCCGTTATGGAATTCCTTCCGGTAGCGCAAGGACTGGTTGGGAACCGTGAACATCGTGAAATTGGGTATTTTTTTCCGGGTTATCATTTGTCCGCCAGCTTGAAGCCGTACCCTTTTATTGTCAGAAGCAGGCCGCCTTTCGCGCCGAGCTTGTTTTTCAGGCGGTGCACTGACATCTCCACCGCCCGCGAGGTGGAAATGAAATCGTGCCCCCAGATCTGCTGCGACAGGAACTCCTTGCTGATCACCTTGCCCGGCCGCGACAAGAAAATCCGCAGCAGTTCAAATTCTTTCGGCCACAGTTTGACTTCTGCGCCTGCGGCGGTGCAGGTGTGGTTTTCCACATCCATTTCGATGTCTGCGAAAGCCAGCGCGGCGCTCTGCTGGGCCGGCACGGCCGTGCGGCGCAGCAATACTTCCACCCGCGCCAGCAGCTCGTCCACCTGGAACGGTTTTGTGAGATAATCGTCGCCGCCCATTTTCAGGCCGGTCACCTTGTCGGCCGTGCTGCCTTTGGAAGTCAGGAACATAACCGGAATGCGGGCCAGCCTGGGATTGTTCTTTATCTGGCGGCATAACTCCAGCCCGTCGCCGTCGGGCAGGCGGCGGTCCATTATTATGAGGTCCGGCACGGGTTTGGCCAGCCCCGGCTGAGCCATTTTGAGCGAACTGGCTTTTTTTACGTTATAGCCTTCTTTTGTCAGGATCTGGTCTATCAGGCGCGAAATGGTGGCTTCGTCCTCCACCACCAGAACGGTGTGTTTCTTCATTAAGCTATATCCTCCTGTTCCGGCCCGCATGGCAGCGTGAAAACGAAGGCGGTTCCGGAGTCCGGCCGGCTTTCCACGGCAATCGCGCCGCCCTGAATTTCGGTCAGTTTTTTGCACAGAGCCAGCCCTATCCCCAGCCCTTTATAGCCGCGCTGCGGCGTAATGCCCGGCACCTGATAAAATTCCGTAAATAACCGTTCCTGTTTGCTTGCCGGAATGCCGGGGCCGGTGTCCCGCACGAAAAAGATTATTTTGCAGCCGTCTTTTTCCGCGCCCACGCTCACCACGCCGCGCGCGGGAGTGAATTTCAGCGCGTTCGACATGAGGTTTATAAACACCTGAAACGTCCGGTCCGGGTCGCCGTAGGCGGTCATGCCGGGGCTCTGCACGGAGGTTTTGAGCTGCACGCCCGCCTTTTCGGCCTGCTTGGCATAGAAGCCGACCGCCTTGATTATTATATCTTCCACCTGGAAATGGCGCTTGGCCAGCGGGAAATTGCCGCCGCCCAGTTTCACCAGATCCAGCACGTTGTCTATGAAGCTCTGGAACCGCTCGGCGTTTTCGGCAATTATCTCAAGGTAGCGCACCTGTTCCGCGTTGACCGGGCCGGCCGCGCCTTTTGACAGGAATTCCGCGTAACCCTTTATTGCCTGCATTGGCGAGCGGAATTCATGGCTTATCGTGGTGACCAGTTCCATAAACCGCTGCCGCAGCGAATTGAGCATCTCCTCGATTTCGCTCAGTTCACGCGTAAGCTGGGAAAAAACGTTGCGGGAGTTGCCGCCGCTTTGCTTGCGGTCGAGCATGCGGCGGGTCTGCTGCTGGATGCCGGCAAGCCGGTTTTCCAGCTTGGCCGACATATAGTACACCAGAGCCGCCAGCAGCGATATCGCCAGCAGATTAAGGAGAATGATTTTGATTATCGTTGCCCGCGTGAGCGAAACGATGGATTCCTGCACCAGTTTTTCCGAAATGCCGATCCGTACTGTTCCAAGAAACCGTTTCTCGCGGTCGTAGACGATGCTCATGTATTCCGTTACGGTTCCCTCCGGGTAGGAGGAGAACTCCCGCCGCGCTTCGCCCGCAGAGCGCAATACCCGTTCCGTATACGGATCAATTTTTGTCAGGTGCATCATCCACACATATTCCGGCAGGCTTTTAAGCACGTAGCCGATGGTGTTGACGGGAGTCTGGAACGCCGCGTAGACCACATCCTTGTCCCGGAACGCGGTGTTGGAGAGCATGATGTATTCGGCCAGCTTTTTGCGGTTTACGTCCTGCGAGTCGGAAAGCACCCATTTCTGGTACAGCGACTGCGAGAACTCGCTTGCCAGCTCTTTCGCCGACTGCATCGCGCGCGACCGGTAATTTTCCTGCTGGAACCGCAGGATGATGCCGGTAAACACGGTAAGCAACAGCGCGGCGTACACTATCGCGCCGATGGTTACCTGTGTTCTTAGAGACAGTTCCGGCAGGCTCAAAAGGCTTTTCAGTTTTCCAAACATTTGGTCACCGCTTCCTTTAGCTCGTCTATCGAGCAGGGTTTCACAAGATAACCTTTCACTCCGCAGGCCTGCCAGTCAAAATTGTCCCGTTCCAGCCGGCGCACGCCGCTTATTATCAGTTTTGGCAGAGCCAGCGCCTGCGGCGCGTTTTTTTTAAGCTGAAAGCAGAAATCACGGGCGGTTCCGTCAGGAAGATTGCTGTCGAGCAGCAGGATGTCCGGCAGGCCGGCGGACAGGCATTTCAGGCCGGCAGCTACGGTATCGGCTTCCGCCACTTCAAGCCCGCACAGTTTTTCCAGCACGGTGCGGAAAAAGTCGCGCACAGCTTTGTCATCGTCAATAATCAGCGCCCGTGCCATAGAATATATCAATTATAGTCTTAATATTGCCGCCGTTCAAGCCAAACGCGAAGGGATGAAGCGGCGGCGCAAAGAATGCTACAATTTCACAGACTATGAGCGATCTGCCACGGCCCCGCAACGCGGCTCCGGTTTTCAGCGTTTATTTCTGGGTTTTGCTGCCGCTTGCCGGGGGCATTATATGGCTTGTCCTGAATTATCTGTTGCCGGAAACGGTGTCCGTCCGGCGGCCGGAAACCGGGCTGTTTCTGTCAAATGCCGTCAAGGCGCTTAAGCCCGAGCCGCTGGAATCTGCCGGGTACCTTTTCATGATTTTCTTTGTGCCGGTATTTTATCTGGCGGCGTTTTTGCTTCTGCGCGCGTTTCGTTTTCAAAACTTGCCGGACCCGGTGCGTAAACGGTTGTGGCAGGTTGCGCTTTTGGTGCAGGGCGGCTGTCTGTATCTGGTTTTTCAGAATCTGTTTTTCCAGAATATTTATGTGCGGCGGTATTTCGCCTCGTCGACGGAATTGCCGGCCCTGCTGGCCGGGCTTGCCGGCGCGGGTTTGACTGCGGCTGCTGCTTGCCGGCCCCGGGCGGTTCGTGAGCGGCTGGCGCGCCTGAAAACGGGCGTTCCCGCCGCCTGGGCCGCGGCGGCGCGGTATGCCGCGGTTTCGGCGGGCGCCGCGGCGCTGGTCGCGGGGCTGCTGCCGTCATTTTTTACCAGCCGCAATTTCGGCAACGCTTTCATTAACGTGCTGGTGCATCTGCCGTTTACCATGGGTGAATTCGCGGCGGTGCTTAACGGACGCAGTCCGGGCGTTGATTTTTTCCCCCAGTATCAGAATCTGCTGGGTTATTTCATGTGGCCGTATTTCAAGCTTTGCGGGCTGGGCATCACGTCATACACGGCGGCGATGGTTCTGCTGTCCGCCGCCGGAATGGCGCTGGTGTGGCGGATGCTGGTGAAAGTGTCGGGCGGGCTGGGCAAAGGCACGCTGCTGTTTTTGATATTTGCGGGGCTGTCTTTTTACGCGCCCAATATAAAGGAACTGCAACGGTTCTATATATTCAATTATTACGCGGTCGCGCCGATCCGCTATCTCGCGCTTTGGCTGACGGGTTTTTTTCTGCTGTCATATCTGGAAAAAAACACCCGGACAAGGCTGTTTGTTTTATTCGGCGCAGCGGGGCTGTGCGTGGTCAATAATCCCGATTTCGGGGTGCCGGCATTCGTCGCGGCCTGTGCGGCCTGCCTTGTGCCTGAAACGGAGGGACGCCTGCTCGCGTCGCGGCGCGGCATGGCGGAGGCCGCCGTGGCGGCCGGAACGGGGCTTATGCTGGGGTGGCTGGTCTTCGCGGCGCTGTCGCTGGTTCATTGCGGCCGCCTGCCGGATCTTTCCGCCATGACCCAGTACCAGCGCATGTTCGTGGTCAACGGTTTTATGGCGCTGCCCGCTCCGCCGATGGGGCTGCATTGGTTGCTGCTGGCGACATTTCTGGGCTCGCTGTTCGCCGGATGCGTGCCGTCGCGCGAAAGCCGGGCTTTGCGCGGACTGCTTGTTTTTGCCGGCATCTCCGGCTGCGGCATCGGCATGTATTATGTGGGACGCTCTCATTCCACGGTGCTGAACGCGGTGTTCCCCGCGTGGGGTGTGGCGCTGGCCCTGCTTCTGCTGTTTCTGGCGCGCGTTCTGGCGCGCGCCGAAGAACGGGACTGCCGCAGGCTGGCGCATGCCGCCCCGGTGTTTTTTCTGCTGTATTTTTCAACGCTGTCAGTGCTGGCGCTCGGCACTCTGAACAATCCGCTGAAGCAATACGGGCGGTTTGCCGGAGAAGACAGCGGCTATATGCCGGCCGTGGCCAAACTCGGCAGTTTTATCGGTTCTTTCGTGTCGCCGGGCGAGAAGGTGCTGATCATCTGCCAGAACGCGCACCTGCTGGCTCTGCTGTCCGGTTCGGATAACGTGTTCCCGTACGCGAGCAGCGGTTCGCTTATCCTCAAAAGCCAGGCTGAACTGGTTGTTTCGGCGGCGCGGAAAAACGGCGTCAGAAAAGTGTTCGGCAAACCGCCCGTCGAGCTGATAGAGCTGCTCGAAGCGGACGGTTTTGTGAAAACCGTCGGGCTGAACGCGATAGGATTTTATGTATGGGAGCGCGGCGGTGTCTGACAATTGCGCCGGCCTGTTTCTTTCCGCATTTGTGCGGAGCGCCGCGCGGAGGCTGCGGGCGGCCCCTGTCCGGCAGGCGTGGATCTGCCTGCTTTTAGGCGCGCTCGCGTTCGGGGCGATGTATCCGGTTTTACGCGCCGATTTCGTGTATTGGGACGAAACCGGATATATCATCAACAACCCCTACATACGGGAATTTTCGTGGCGCAATCTGGCCGCGATATTTTCAAAAACCGATCTGGCTCTCTACACTCCGCTTTCCACTTTTTCCTTCACGTTCGATTACGCGCTGGGCCGGCTCGACCCCGGCGTTTATCACGCCGGCAATCTGCTGCTGCATATCCTTAATACGATGCTGGTGTTTTTTCTGGGCGGCCGGCTGGGCCTGCCGGGGTTCGGCGCGTTTTTCATGGCCGCGCTGTTTGGCGTGCATCCGATGCATGTGGAATCGGTCGCCTGGGTGGCTGAACGCAAGGACGTGCTTTATTCGTTTTTCTATCTTTCGTCGCTGCTGGCGTATCTGCGGTTCAGGGGTTCGGGCAACGCAAAAGAATATCTGGCGGCTTTCGGGCTGTTCGGGCTTGCCATGCTGGCCAAACCCATGGCGGTTACGCTGCCCGTGATACTGATGCTCTGCGACTGGTATTCCGGGGGGCAGACGGCTGTGCGCGCCGGACTGAAAAACAAGATTCCGTTTCTGGCCGTCTCGATCCTGTCGGCGTTGTCGCTTGTGGCGCCGAAACTGCTTTCCGCCTCCGGGAACACGGCGGAGATTGCAAGCGGCCTGTCAAGAACGCTGATGGCTCCGTTCTTTTCATGGATGTTTTACATAGTGCGGCTGCTGGTTCCGGTGAATCTGTGCGGCATGTATGCGGTGGACGGCAACTCCAACTGGGTTGTGTTTTATGTGGTTCTGGCGGAAGTCGTCATTATGCTGGGTGTGGTTCCGCTGGCGGTCAGGCGCAAAACCGCGCCGCTGTTCGGACTGCTGTTTTATACGATAACGCTGTTCCCGGTAAGCCAGGTAGTCAAGTTCGGGCCGGTGCTGGTGGCTGACCGCTACACTTATCTGCCGGCGCTGGGGTTGTTTTTCATAGCTTCGCATCTGTTATGCGGGGTGCTGGAGAGGCTGTCCGGGCGTATGCGCGCGGCGGCGCTGGCGTGCGCGCTGGCCGTGCTCGTGGCATTTGGGCTGGCGGCCAATCTGCGCGCGCGGGTCTGGAAGGATTCGCTCGTGTTCTGGCAGGACGCTTTGTCGAAAAACGACATATCCAAAAGCGTGAAGGTGAACCTCTCCAACGCATATATCCGGCTTGGCCAGCACGGCCGGGCCAAACCGCTGCTGGCCAGTGTGCTGGAGTCTGACCCGGACCGCGCAACCGCTCTTATCAATTACGGGATCTGCGTTTTAAAAGCAGGTGATATTGACGGCAGCCTTGCAGTTTTCGAGCGCGCCCGCAACGCCAGGCCCGAAAGCGGGGATGTCTATGCCAATCTCGCTTCGGCCTATTTCGCCAAAGGCGATTATTCCGCCGCGGTTGCCAACATGAAAGAGGCGATCCGGCTTAATCCAGGCCGTAATTCCTACAATTACAACATGGCGTATTACAAAGCCAAGGCGCTGAAAGAGGGGGCGTGTCCTGACGGAACCTGCCGCGCGGACGCTGAACGCTATCTTCTGGAGTTCCTGAAATACGAGCCGGATAATAAAGACGGCCGGAAGTTTCTGTGCCTGCATGTTCTTACGCCCGCCCGCGCGCGAAAAAATCCGTTCTGCCGGCCCGGCGAAGCCAGATAGCGCGGCTGTTTCCGGTCCATGTATGTTTATATTCGGCGCATAAAAAAGCTATTATGTATGAATTGCCGGGACTCGGAGCGCTGGAAAGCGTTGCCCGATGGTTTTTATGCAGCAAGATCTGCCGCATGGGAGGATGAAATTGAAAACAGTTATTCTGGCGGGCGGCTACGGCACCCGCCTCAGCGAAGAAACGGAAGCGCGCCCCAAACCGATGATCGGCATCGGCGGGATGCCGGTGCTTTGGCACATCATGAAAATTTATTCGCATTACGGGTTCAATGAATTCGTGATCTGCCTTGGCTACAAAGGCTATGTCATAAAGGAATATTTCGCGAACTATTTTCTGCACCGGTCAGACGTGACGATAGATCTGAAGGACAATTCCTTTCAGTTCCACCAGTCTTCCGCGGAGCCGTGGAAAATAACGCTTGTGGAAACCGGGCTGCATACGATGACCGGCGGGCGCATCAAGCGGGTGGCGCCCTATCTCGGCGGCGAGCCGTTCCTGCTTACTTACGGCGACGGTGTGGCCGATGTGGATATTGCCGGGCTGCTGCAATTTCACCGCTCCGGCAAGCGGCTCGCCACGGTGACGGCGGTGGAGCCGCCGGGCAGGTTCGGCGCGCTTGACCTCCAGGCTGACCGGGTGCTTTCTTTCCAGGAAAAACCCGCCGGCGACAATTCGTGGATAAACGGCGGGTTTTTCGTGCTGGAGCCGGAAGTGCTCGGCTATATAAAAGACGACTCCACCTTTTTCGAAAAAGAACCGCTGACCGCGCTGGCCCGCGAGGGTCAGCTCGGCGCGTGGAAACACACCGGGTTCTGGCATCCGATGGACACATTGCGCGACAAAACCTACCTCAATTCGCTTGCCGAGCAGGGCAAAGCTCCGTGGATGCTATGGCGATAGATAAAAATTTCTGGAAAGGCCGCCGGGTGCTTATAACCGGCAATACCGGCTTTAAAGGCGCGTGGCTGACGTTCTGGCTGGCCGAAATGGGCGCGGAAGTAACCGGGTTTTCGCTGCTGCCGCCCACCGAGCCTTCGATGTTCGAACTGCTCGGTCTGAGCGGGGCCTGCACTTATGTGCGGGGCGACGTGCGCGAGCTGGAGCCGCTTGAAAAAACGGTGGCGCAGGCGTGCCCTGAAGTCATTTTTCATATGGCGGCCCAGGCTCTGGTCCTGCCGTCTTACCGCGACCCGGCTGGCACCTATGCCACGAACGTGATGGGCACGGTAAACCTGCTGGAAGCCGTGCGGCGTGTTCCGGCCCGGTACACGCGTTCGGTTGTCGTCGTCACTACCGACAAGTGTTACGAGAACCGCGAACAGCGCGTAAATTATGTCGAAACCGACCGGCTGGGCGGGTATGATCCCTATTCCTCCAGCAAAGCCTGCGCGGAGCTGGTCGCGGCGGCGTACCGCAATTCCTATTTCAATACCGGCGATTACGCCGCCCATAAAACAGGCGTGGCCACAGCGCGGGCAGGCAATGTTATCGGCGGGGGCGACTGGGCTGAAAACCGTATCCTGCCCGATTGCGTGCGCGCGCTGGCAAAGGGCGAGCCGGTTGTGTTGCGCCGTCCGCTTGCGGTGAGGCCGTGGCAGCATGTGCTGGAGCCGCTGGGCGGATATCTGATGCTCGCGCAAAAAATGCATTCCGGCGGCGCGGCGTTTTCCAAGGCTTATAATTTCGGGCCGGACGCGGAAGACAGCCTGACGGTAAGCGAACTGGTGGACTCGTTCTGCGCGGCGATCGGCGGATCGGTGCGGGAGGAGCCCGATTCCAGCGCGCTGCATGAGGCCGGCCTGCTTATGCTTGACAATACTCTTGCCAAGTCCGAACTCGGCTGGAAGCCGGTGTTTAAACCCCGGCAGGCCGTGGGCCTTGCCGCGCAGTGGATCCGTGGGTACCTGAGCGGGGGGGACCTGCGCGAAATCACGTCAGCACAGATAGGACGCTATAATGAAAACCAAACCCAGTTCTGAAAAAGCATTGCGCCGCGAGGTGCTCGGCGCGGTGGCGCGGTATTATAAAGCCACTGCCGGAAAAAAGGATTTCAAGCCGGGCGACCGGATTCCCTACGGCGGCCGGATCTACGACGGGCGCGAAATGACCAGCCTGGCCGGCGCATGCCTTGATTTCTGGCTCACTGCCGGGCCTTATGCCGCGCAATTCGAGCGCGGGCTGGCGCAATATATCGGCGTGAAGCACTGCTCGCTGGTTAATTCCGGCTCAAGCGCGAATCTGGTCGCGTTTGCCGCGCTCACTTCGCCCAAGCTCGGCGCGCGGCGCATCAAACGGGGCGACGAGGTTATCACCACCGCGTCCTGCTTCCCCACCACGCTCGCCCCCGTCATCCAGTCCGGCGCGGTGCCGGTTTTTGTGGATGTGGAGCCGGGCACCTATAACGCTTCATTCGAGGCGGTTGAGCGGGCGGTGACGGGAAAAACGAAAGCCGTGGTTCTGGCGCACACGCTCGGCAATCCTTTTGACGCGCCCCGCCTGCGCCAGTTCTGCGACAAAAAAGGGCTGTGGCTGATCGAGGACAACTGCGACGCGCTCGGCTCCGTAATCAACACTTCCGCCGGGCCCCGCAAAACCGGTTCGTTCGGGCATCTGGCCACCGCAAGTTTTTATCCGGCGCACCATATCACCACCGGCGAGGGCGGCGCGGTGTTCACATCCGATCCGATGCTCAAGCGTCTGGCTGACAGTTTCCGCGACTGGGGCCGCGACTGCTGGTGCGCCGCCGGCACCGACAACACCTGCAAGGCCCGGTTTACCGGCCAGTTCGGGCTGCTGCCGAAGGGTTACGACCATAAATACGTCTATTCGCATTTCGGCTATAACCTCAAAATGACCGATCTGCAGGCCGCGATCGGCTGCGCGCAGCTTAAAAAACTGCCGGCGTTCGTGCGCGCGCGCCGCAAAAACTTCGATTATCTGAGGGACGGGCTTTCCGGGCTGGCTGACGCGCTTGTGCTGCCGCGCGCGTGCCGCGAAACCGAACCGTCGTGGTTCGGGTTCCCGATCGCCGTCCGCAGTGACGCGGGGTTTACCCGCAATGAACTGGTTACCCATCTTGAGGGGCTCGGCATTCAAACCAGAATGCTTTTCGCCGGCAATATACTGCTGCATCCGTGCTTTGACGGCCTGCGTGGCGACAAATCGGTTTACCGCATAAGCGGCAGTCTGGAGCAAACCGACGCCGTGGTGACCGACGTGTTCTGGTTGGGCGTTTATCCGGGTCTGGGCAGAAAACAGCTCGACTTCATAATCAGCGCGGTCAGAGAGTTTGCGGCGAAACACAGATGAAGAATATTCTTGTCACCGGCGCGAGCGGATTCGTGGGGCGCAATCTGGTCGAGCAGTTTTCCGGGCTGCCGCGCTACGCGGGCGGTTATTCCATCGCGGCGCCTTCGCACCGGGAGCTGGATCTGGCGGACAGCGAGTGCGTGGCCGCCTATCTCAAAGCCCGCAGGTTTGACGCGGTGATCCACTGCGCGATCAAGCCGGGGCATCGTAACGCGCCTGATCTGACCGGCCTGTATTACCAGAATACCCGGATGTTTCTCAATCTGCTGCGCGGGCTGGACTCCTGCGGAAAAATCATCTGGCTGGGCTCCGGCCTGGTTTACGATCTGCGCCATTACCGCCCGCTTATGGATGAAAGCTATTTCGGAGTTCATGTGCCGGCTGACGAGGCGGGGTTCGGCAAATACGCCTGCGCGCGGCTGACCGAGCTTTCAAACAACGTGATCGAACTGCGTCCGTTCGGGGTGTATGGCAAGTATGAGGATTACGCGATCCGGTTTATTTCCAATGCAATCTGTAAAACGCTGTCCGGTCTGCCGGTTACGATAAGGCAGAACCGGAAGTTCGATTATATTTCGGTGGACGATCTGGTTTCCGTGATTCATCATTTCATTAATAACGACGCGCGTCACCCGGCTTATAACGTGGCTTCGGGCCGGCCTGTGGAACTGGCCGAAATCGCCAAAACGGTTGTGGAACTGGGCGGGGGCAATAACGGAGTCCGCATCGCGGAACCCGGGCTTGGCGTAGAATACAGCGGCGGTAATGTCCGGCTGCTGGCGGAACTGCCGGGCTTTGAATTCAAGCCGCTGCGCGCCGGTATCGAACAGCTGTTCGAATATTACCGCGGGAACCGGTATCTGATTGATCCGGCACTGCTGGCTGACGACAGGTGACATGTTTATGAAACTTTCGGATTATGCGGCTGAAAAAATTGCCGGGCTGGGCATACGCGACGTGTTCACTGTAACCGGCGGCGGGGCGATGCATCTTAATATGTCGCTGGGGCTGTGCCCGCAACTGCGGTGCGTCTACAACCATCACGAGCAGGCCAGCGCGATCGCCGCGGAAGGCTATGCGCGGCTGACCAATAAAATGCCGCTGGTGTGCGTGACCACCGGGCCGGGCGGCATAAACGCTTTGACGGGCGTGTTCGGCGCGTGGACGGACTCCATTCCCATGTTCGTGCTTTCCGGGCAGGTGAAATATTCCACCACGGTCCGCAGTTCGGGGCTGTCGCTGCGCCAGCTGGGCGATCAGGAATTTGATATAGCGAAAGCCGTGTCCGGGATGACGAAATACGCGGTGATGATAACCGATCCCTATGAAACCGGCTACCATATCGAGCGCGCGTTCAGGCTGGCCGCGCACGGGCGGCCGGGGCCGGTGTGGCTGGACATTCCGATGAACGTGCAGGGCGCGGACATTGATCCCGCGCGGATGAGGAAATACGATCCCGCCGAGGACGCGGAGCGCGAGCCGCCGCCGATCCCCGCCGCCGCGGTGGCGGAGATAATCGAAAAGATCCGTTCCGCGAAACGGCCCGTAATGCTGGTGGGAACCGGGGTTCGGCTGTCTGGCGCGCATGAGGAATTTTTAAAGGCTGTCGAAGCGCTCAATATTCCGGTCGCGACGGCGTGGAACGCGCATGACGCGCTGGAGGAAACGCATCCGCTTTACTGCGGGCGGCCCGGCACGGTGGGCGGCCGGGCGGGCAATTTCGCGGTGCAGAATTCGGACTTGCTGCTTAATATCGGCTGCCGCATGAATGTGCGGCAGGTTTCTTATAACTGGGAAAATTTCGCGCGCGTGGCGTACAAGATAAGCATTGATATTGATCCCGCCGAACTGGAAAAGCCTACGGTGCGGCCCGATATGCCCGTTTGCGGCGACTGCGCGGATTTTTTCCGGCAGGTTATGAAAATGCCGCCGCTTGAGCCGAAAGCCGACTGGCTCGGCTGGTGCAAAGAGCGTCTGCGCCGCTATCCGGCCGTGACGGACGAAATGCGCCGCGAAACGGGACAGGTTAATCCGTATGTGTTCATGGACCGGCTGTCCGACGCGCTTGACGAAAACGCCGTTACGGTTTGCTCCAACGGGTCAGCCGTTGTGATGACTTTTCAGGCCCTGCGGATCAAAAAGGGCCAGCGGCTGTTTTCCAATTCCGGCTGTGCCTCTATGGGATACGGCTTGCCGGCGGCGATCGGAGCGGCGGTCGCTTCGGGCGGGCCGGTCGTGTGCATGGAAGGCGACGGCAGCCTGCAGATGAATATTCAGGAGTTTCAGACACTGGTGAAAAACGGCTTGCCGGTTCATGTTTTCGTAATCAACAACGCGGGCTACCATTCGATCCGGCAGACCCAGCGTAATTTCATGGGCGGCAGGCTCGCCGGCTGCGATTGCGAGTCGGGCGTGGATTTCCCCGATCTGGAAAAAATTTCCGCCGCGTACGGACTGCCGTTTTTCAGGATCCGCGAAAACTCGGAGCTGGCCCGGCAGATTTCCGCCGCGCTAGCCTACAAAGGCCCGTGCGTGTGCGAGATTATGGCCGATCCGAAGCAGGATTTCGAGCCGAAAC
>JAQVSV010000060.1 GCA_028700325.1 Elusimicrobiaceae bacterium
ACCCCTGCTGCGCGGCTCCCGCGAAGGTCTGAAGGAACCATTTGTCACCAAACGCCGACATTGCGCTTACGGCCGCCAGCGCCGCGATCGGCGTGCAATACGCGCCGAACTGGCCCAGCAGGGCGGGCAGGGTTTCCGGCCTGCCGGCGTCAATGACCGTTTCCCATTTAAACCGGACGCAGAACCATATTATCGCGCCGGTATGCGTGGCGATTATCGTGAGCAGAAAAAGGCGCGCGTCAAGGCTGCCGCATAAAGCCAGCCCGGAAACGGCGAGAAAATTGGCCAGCACGATTCCGATCCTGATTTTCTGCACCTGCACGGTTTCACGCGTTGATTCGCCTATCTGCTGCATCACAGTCCACAGCGTATACATCAGAAACGCGGCGGACAAACCGAGCAGCAGCAAACCAGCCGGCAGGTTTCGCCAGACCGCCGCCGCCAGTCCGGCCGGCGCGGCGGCTATGAACAGCGCGAGCAACGCATATGGCAGCAGAATGAACCCGAAAAATGCCCTGAACAGCAGCGGGCCGCGCCGGCCTGCTGAAATAAAGGTGTAGAACGCATCCGCAGAACCCAGCGCCATCAGGGTGATCGCGCTGGAAAAAGTTGCCAGCAGAAAATTAACCGTGCCGTAGCCGTCCGGCCCCAGCGCGCGCGCGGCGATGATCCCGGTAATCCCGGCAATGCCGATGCGCAGCAGGTTGGCAAGCAGAGTTACGGCGTAGCGGAAACTCAGTTTATGCCTGTAGTGCGGAGTCTGAACCGTCATCATGTCCTGTCTTTTCGCCGGAAAGTTGCTATATGATATCAATTTCGAATATATGAAGCCATTGGCGGGAGGAGCCTTCGCCCGGCTTGTACCGGGGTTTCTTTGCGGCAAACTCCGCTCGAACCGCTTAACAGGCGGACACGCTTCTTCCACCGGCTGTGCAAAGTGTCTTTATGGCTGCCGCAACCGGGTGGCGCGGAACTTGATAAGAAAAGGCGGGCCCGGTCAACCCGGGCCCGCCTTGCAACCGAAGCATATCCGCTGTTACTTGGTTTCGAGCAATTTTTCCATTTCGTCCATTGTGGCGTTCATTTCCTGCATGGCGGCGGAAAACGGGGCGGAGGTGGTCATGTCAACGCCCGCGCCTTTAAGCAGGTCAATCGGATATTTAGCCGAACCGGACGACAGCATCTTGATATAACTGTCGCGCACTTTCGTAGAATTCGGATCGGCGGCTGTTTCGGCCCGCATGTCCGCCGCGATCTTCTGCGACGCGATAATGCTTGTGGCGTACTGATACACATAGAAGTTGTAGTAGAAATGCGGGATGTAGGCCCATTCTATGCCGTAAAGGTCATCTACTTTGCAGACGCCTTCCTTGTCGCCATAATACTGCCTGAGCAGGCCCAGATACAGGCTGGTGAACCTGTCGCCGGTGATCGGTTCGCCTTTGTCAGCCATTTCGTGGGTAAGCATTTCAAATTCCGCGAACAGCGTCTGCCGGAACAGCGTGGTGCGCAAACCTTCGAGATAGTTGCCCAGCAGAAACAGCCTGGTGTCGCGGTCGGGGTTCTGCGCCAGCATATAATGCAGCAGCAGGTTTTCATTGAGCGTGGAAGCCACTTCCGCCACGAAAATCTTGTAATCGTGGGTCGGGTACGGCTGGTTCCTGTCGGACAGGAAAGTATGCATCGAATGGCCCGACTCATGCGCCACGGTTGAAACCTCGTCATACAGTCCGGTAAAATTCTGCAGCTGGTAAGGATGCACTCCGTACACCCCGGTGCTGTACGCGCCGGATTTCTTGCCGGTGGTGGGGATGAAGTCCACCCAGCGGTTGTCGAAACCCGTTTTCAGATCGGCAACATACTGCGGGCCGAGCGGCGCGACGGATTTAAGCACCAGGTCTTTCGCTTCTTCCGGCGTGTATTTCTTTTCCACGCTGCTGACAAGCGGAACATACAGGTCGGAATATTTCAGCTCGTCAACGCCCATCATTTTCTTGCGGAGCTTGAGATAGCGGTGCAGGGTGGAAAGGTTGGCGTGCACGTCGGCTATGAGCTGTTTGTACACCTGCGTGGGCACATTGGTGCCGAACAGCGCCGCCTCGAGGCTGGAGCCGAATTTATGCACGTCTTTGTTGAAAACGTGGGTTTTTAGGTGTGAATACAGGGTAGTGCCGAGCGTGCGCTCGAATTCCTTGTATTTCGACCAGAAACTCTGAAACACTTTTTCCCGGTCGGCGCGATTGGCCGCGGCACGGTACTGGGTATAGGCGGAAGCGTCAAGGCGCACCTTGCTGCCGTCTTCAAGGGTAATTTCGGGGTAAGGCAGGTCCGCGTTGGTGAATATTTCATAAGCGTCGGACGGCGCGCTTTCGAGCGTGCCGGCCTGCGCGGCTATTTTCTCCTCGCTGGCGTTAAGCGTGTGCGCGGAAAAACGCAGCACGTCGTCAAGCCACGGTTCGTAAGGAACCAGTCCGGGTTCCCTGGCAAGAAAAACCTTCACCTTCTTTTCGCCCAGCGCGAGGATCTCGGGACGCAGGAACGCCGTCGCGGCGGACAGCTTTACCGCGAGGTCGCCCGCCGTCTGCACCATCACGCGGGGATCGGACAGGCGGGTGTCTTCGTCAGCCCGCATGCTGGCGTAGGTATAGAGCCGGTCCAGCGCAAGGCTTACTTTGAAAATTTTGTCGAGCGCGCTGTAAAAATTTTCGGGCGAGGCGCCGAGCGTGCCCTGCAGTTGCGGCAGTTTGGCGATATCGGCGGCGATCGTTTTGGACTGGGCTGTCCAGTCCGCTTCCGAAGGGTAGAGATCGGTTGTGTTCCATTTGTACTGCTCCGGCACGTCCGCGCGTTCGGCGGCGCCCGCCAGCGGCGCGAACAGCATGTTTGCCGATAAGCCCAGACAGCACAGGCAAAAAACATTTTTTTTCATAATTTATCCTCAAAGTACGGCTTGTAAGGGCGCTGATCCGCCCTTATATGGAATTATACAGTTTTAAACGCGGAAAGTGAAAGTTTTAAAAATAACTTGCTGCAATTTCCTTCATAAACCGCATTGTCCGATACCGGGAGCCGCATGGAAAAATCCGTATTGTCAAAGGTGTCATGGGCGCAGCGGGGATATCCGGTTCGGGCTGCTGTTTCCAGCGGCGCCGATGCTTGTCAATATCGTGCTGCTGCTCTCCGCCAGGGATTGGGGCGGGGACTTTGCGCCCCGTCATTGAAATCAAACGCGGTTTCATGCAATCATCATTTATGCGACAAAGCGCCGCTCTCCTTGCGATCATGCTTCTGTTTTCGGGCACCGCCAGCGCCGACCAGTTTGACCTGAGCGAGGGCGCCCAGTTCATCCGTTCGGGTTCGGTTGCCGGAGAGCTGCGCAGCTATTTCATGAACCGCACTTTTCGCGCCGGTTCGGTGCAGCAGGCCAACGCGCTTGGCGGAAACCTGACTTACGAAACCAGCGCGTATCAGGGGCTGGCGCTGGGGCTTGCGCTCTATACGTCCCAGCGGCTCCCGTTTACACCCGCAACCGCCTGCGGCACCAATCTGCTTGGCCCGGGGCAGGAGAGTTTCGCCGTACTCGGGCAAAGTTACCTTAAATACCGGCGCGGCGGCACGAAACTGCTGCTGTTCCGGCAGGAATTCAATACTCCGTTCATGAACCGTTATGACGTGAAAATGGTGCCGGTGCTTTACGAAGCGTACACCGTGGAGAATAGAAGCGTCGCGGGCCTTGTTCTGACCGGTTCGTTTGTTACCGGTATCAAAACATGGAACTCCACCGAATTTGTCAGCCTGCCGCAAGCCGCCGGCTACACCGGCGTAAACCGCCCGGCGGCCATGTTTGGCGCGGTTTACAGCCCCGGCGGCAGTTTCAGCGCGCAGTTGTGGAACTATCAGGTTTTTGATTTCCTGAATACATCCTATTTTCAGGCTGACCGCGCTTTTTCGCCCGGCCCGGACTGGACGTTCAGTCTCTCCGCCCAGGCTATGGGCCAGACGGAAACCGGTGACGCTGTCGCCGGGCGGATCAAGAGCGCCATGTTCGGCGTGCTGGGCGGCGCGCGGCACGGGGGACTGCTGTTCAACGCCGGGTACACTCAGGCCGCGCACGGAACGAATATGGTGAACCCGTACGCGTCGTTTCCGGGCTATTCCTCCATTATGGAAGAAGACTGCGACCTGGCCGGCGAGCGCGCCTGGGTTACGCATGTTGATTATGATTTTTCCCGCGCCGGCGCGCCTGGCCTGCTTGCGTCTTATTATCATACCCAGGCGTTTGTGGCGGGAGGCAGTTTCATGTCGCCCCACCAGTTCGAAAACAATTTTATTGTAAAATACAGCTTTGCCGGGCGCATGCAGGGCCTGTCGGTTACCGGCAAAGCCGCCTATGTAACCAATTCGCAAAGCACCGGCGGCGTGAATTACACGGATTTGCGGTTTATAACGTCATATAAATTCTAGGAGACCGTTCAATGAATTCGCTTACCCTGCTTTTTGCCGCGCTGTGCATACTGGCGATAGGATACCGGTACTACGGGCTTTTTCTGACCGTGAAAGTGCTGGGCATAGATCCCGCCCGGCCCACTCCCGCCGTCACCAGCGCCGACGGGCACGACTACGACAAAACCAACCGTTACGTCCTGTTCGGCCACCATTTTGCCGCCATCGCGGCGGCTGGCCCGCTTATGGGGCCGGTGCTGGCGGCCCAGTTCGGATATCTGCCCGGCGCGCTATGGATTCTGGCGGGAGTGGTGCTTGCGGGCGCGGTGCATGACACTGTGGTGCTGTTCGCATCGGTCCGGCATAACGGCAGCAGCCTCGCCGAGATAGCGCGCACGGAAATGGGCAAGACGGTCGGTGTAACCACTTCCGCGGCGGTGCTGATAATTCTGATCCTGTCACTGGCGGGGCTTTCCATAGCGGTTGTCAACGCCATGGCCAGAAGCCCGTGGGCGACTTTCATGGTTTTTTCCACCATGCCGATCGCGGTTTTCATGGGCTATTACCTTTACAGAATCAAACCCGGCGACGTAAAAGGCATGAGCGTTATCGGCGTGACGCTGCTTTTTGCGGCTGTTCTGGCGGGCCCGCATGTGGCGGCTGACCCGGTTCTGGCAAATATGTTTGATCTATCCAGAAATCAGGTCGCAGTTTTTCTGGCGATATACGGGTTTGTGGCGTCGGTTCTGCCGGTATGGCTGCTTTTGTGTCCGCGCGATTACCTGTCGAGCTATCTTAAAATCGGCACCATCGGGATGCTGGGCATAAGCATAGTTTTCATTCACCCGCAGTTGCAGATGCCCGCGGTCACCCAGTACATACACGGCGGCGGGCCGATTATTCCGGGTTCGGTTTTTCCGTTTGTTTTCATAACAATCGCCTGCGGCGCGATTTCCGGGTTCCACTCGATTATCGCGTCCGGCACGACGCCCAAGATGATCGCCACCGAGTCCGACATTCCGTTTGTCGGGTACGGCGCGATGATACTGGAAGCGTTTGTCGCCATTATGGCGCTTATCGCCGCTTGTGTGCTGGTGCCGGCCGATTATTTCGCCATCAACAGCAGCCCCGAAGTGTTTAAAACGCTGGGGCTTGACACGGTGCACCTGCCGCAGCTGTCGCGGGAGGTGGGGGAACAGCTGGCTGGCCGGACGGGCGGCGCGGTTTCACTGGCGGTCGGCATGGCCTATATTTTTTCGTCCATCCCGTTTATGGAAAAAATGCTCGGCTACTGGTACCACTTCGCGGTTATGTTCGAGGCGCTGTTCATTCTTACGGCGGTGGACGCGGGCACCCGCGTAGGCCGGTTTCTTCTTCAGGACGCGTTCGGCGCGGTTTACCCGAAATTCAAAAGCGCGCACTGGGTTCCGGGCATTGTCATCACCAGCGCGCTGTTTACCGCGTCGTGGGCATGGATGGTTTTTACGGGCGACATCTCCACCATCTGGCCCATTTTCGGCACCTGCAACCAGCTGCTTGCCGCGACCGGACTGGTGATCGGAACGGTACTCATAATCAAAAGCGGAAAAACAAAATACGCGTGGGTTACCGGGGTGCCGGCCTGCTTCATGCTGCTGGTGACAACCACGGCCGGATATCAGAACATTTTCGGCAATTTCCTGCCGCATAAAAAGTATTTGCTGTTATGGCTGTCGGTGCTGATAATGGGACTGGTGTGCATAATCACGGTGGCGGCGGTGCGGCAGTGCTACAGGCTGTTGACGGCTAAAAACTGATCATGCCGTTCTTTAAAAAACTGTTCGGCGTTGAAAAAACCGCCATCCGCCCGCACTGCATAATAAGCCCGCTTAACGAGGCTCCGCTTTTTTGCGCGGACAAAAAACCAATGCGGGCGCATGGCGATTATTTCCGGGTAACGGATCTTGGCTACGCCACTTTAATCGGCACGCACTACAGCCTGCTGGTGGGGGACTGTGTGCTTTCCCTGTCCGGAACTCCGTGCCGCAACATCTATCTTTTCGGCTGCGCGGGCGGGCTGAACCTTGAAATAGGCTCGCGGGTTGTAATCGGGCGGGCGGTCAATTTTGAAAGTTTCAGCGACATGCTTGCCGGCACTTCCCGCGCCCAGGCGGCCGCGCCCGACGCGGAGCTTACCGCCGGCCTGCGGAAATTCGCCGGCTCAAGAACCGCTGCCGGCGTTACCGCCAGCGTGGCTTCGTTAAGGCTTGAAGAAAGCCACCTGAAAAAATTTGAGGAGCTGGGCGTAAACTGTCTGGAAATGGAAGCGGCCAGCGTGTTCAGCGCGGCCCGGCATATAGGCAAAAAAGCCTGCGCGGCCGTTTATATTTCAGACCGCGTGCCCGACAAACCCTGGCACGAACAGCTCTCGCATGCCGATATCGCGCGGCTTGCCGCCGGCCGCCGCAGTCTGGCGGACTCAATTGCCGGGTACATCAAATCCCTGCACGGCCGGAGCGTTCCGCCTCAGCCGGGAAAATAATGTGCGCGGTGTTAGGTGCGGCTTCGTCAGTTCCGTTGCCAGCCCGGTTATTTTCTTTTCAGCCCGTAGGCGCTGGCGGCTTTCATGGCGGCAAACACGCTGCTGGCCGACACAGGCATCGGTTCGTTATGGATGGACTCGCCGGGCAGACAGGCTTTCGCCGCGGCTTTCATAAGAGCGGTGTCGCTTACGCGGGCCGGCAGGCCCAGATCCGCGAAAGTGGTGGGCAGGCCGACGCTTTCGCAGAAATAATAAACCTCGTTAATAAGCGCGGCGGGCTTGTCCGTAAGGAACAGTGAGGCCAGCAGCCCGAACGCCACTTTTTCGCCGTGCTGCATTTTATGCGTCTGGGGAAGCGCCGTAAGCCCGTTATGAATGGCGTGCGCGGCTCCCAGCCCGCCGGACTCGAACCCCAGCCCGCTTAAAAGGATATTGGCTTCCACCACATGCTCAAACGCTGGCGTTACGCAGCGGGCTTCATTGGCGGTTTTTGCCGCTTCTCCGAATTCAAGAAGCGTATCGTAACACAGCCTGGCAAGCGAAAGCCCGGTCAGCGAGGTTTGCCCGCCCGCCACGTTCAGGCTGCAGGATCTGGAGCAGGACTCCGCCTCAAACCAGGTGGCCAGCGCGTCGCCCATGCCCGACACAAGGAACCGCACGGGCGCGTTGGCTATCACCGCCGTGTCCACAAGCACGGCCTGCGGGTTGGAAGAAAGAGAAATCACGCGGTCGAAAATGCCGTCTTCGGTATATACCACGGAAACCGCGCTGGTGGGCGCGTCGGTCGCGGCTATGGTGGGCACGCTTATTACGGGCAGCTTAAGGGTATCGGCCGCGATTCTGGCGGTGTCCAGCGTTTTGCCGCCGCCCATGCCTATTATCACATCGCAGGCGGCGTTTCCGGCGGCTTCGGTCACGCGCTTTATTTCCCGGTCAGTGCATTCGCGCCCGAATTCCGCGACAGTTATCCTGATATCTTCGGAAATCGTTTTTTTGACGGTCGGGATTATTTTCCCGAGAACCGAGGGCGAGCATAAAACAAAAGCGTGCCCGCCCAGCCGCGCGGCTTCCCGTCCGAGTTCAGCCAGAGCGCCTTCCCCCTGAATATACCTGCCAGGAAAAACGGTTTTTGAAATCATGGTGTGCCTCCAGTGGGTGCGAATATCATATTTTCATTAGTTTGAAATCCGCGGCCCGGTTTGCGATGTTCAAACCGGCTCTTTAACCCAGTCTACAACTTTTGCGGGCGGGCAGTCATCGTTAGTTCATGCGTGCGCGGGCTGTTTTTTTTGGGGGGGGCAGACCAATACGGTTTCCAAAAACAGTTCCAGATTGTATAATTGCTGTATACCAGACGGCAGGTCAGTTTACTTTTGCACGGGAGCAAAATGAACAGTATTTTCAGCGGGTGGCGGTTATTTCTTTCGACATTGAAAATACTGAACAGATACCCGGTATTTCTGGTTCCCATCATGGCGGTATGGGTGCTTTACGCGGCCATAACGCTTTACCTCAAATATTTTTTTCCGTGGGATCTGTTTGCACCGGCGGCGGCAACGGGCATCATGTTTCTGGCTTTTTTCGTTTTTTCGCTGTCCATAGTGCTGTCGTGCTGTGTGGTGCTGGAACTTGTCCAGCAGATTGAAACGGGCCGCCCGCCCAGCCTCGCGGCCGCCGCAGGCGAAACGCTCGGCCGGGATCTGGCAAAAGCCCTGCCGCTGGCGCTTTTATGGGCGGTAATCTGGTTTGCGCTAAGCGTAATAGAGGCGCTGCTTTCAGGAAAGAAACGCGACGGCGGCAAGGATGATTTCAACACTCAAAATGCAGCAGGCACGCTGCTTAACCAGGGCGATTTCTCGTGGACGGGCCTGTCCTTCAATCTCATTAAAAAAGGGGTCAGAATGCTCGTGTTTCTCATTCTTCCGGCAATTGCGTGGGAGGACGCAGGTTTTTTCGCGGCTATGAAAAAAGGAATATCCGTTTTGCGTTCGCACTTCGGAAAATTCGCCGCCGGCTACGCGCTTACCGGCGCGGCCGCCACCATAGTCTTTCTGCCACCCGGCATCATTTTGACGCTTGGCACCGGGCGCCACGGCAGCCCGCCGACCATAGAATTCCCGGCCTATGTTTGGACTTATGTCATTATCTACATCGGCCTGGCGTGGAGTTTCTGCATGTACATCGAGCAGATGTTTGTCGCCAGTCTGTATCTGTGGCATATGAAATGGGAAAAGCGGGCCCGTGAGGCCGCGCGGCAGGGACAGCTCCCGCCAAGGTTTGAAGATATCCCCCAGCCGGTCCTGCTGGATAATATACCGGATATGCTTTAGGGCTTTGCCGCGCGCCGGCGGCGCGTGGCCCGGCAAAGTGTTGCAGGGTGAAATTTGCCGCCGTTTACGCTGTTTATGTATTTCGGCGGATGAAAGCGGTATAAAGCTATAACTCATTTTACAGGGAATTGTGTTTCAGGCGGCGTCTTCAGCAGTTCCCGGCGGAACGATGAAAAAGAAATTAATCACCAGTCTGGTTTGTATATCGGCGCAACTGACGTTTTGTCTGCCTCCTGCCGCGGCTGACAACGGTGTCCGCCGCGTGCTTTTCATAGGCAACAGTTTCACCTTCGCCAACGATATGCCGGAAATGTTCGGCGCGGTGGCGGAATCGCTGGGTGTGAAAGTTTCCGTTGAACAGGCGGCTCCCGGAGGCTATACCCTGCAGCAGCACGCCGCCGACAAACGCACTCTGGCGAAAATACGCGCGGAAAAATGGGCGTTTGTCGTGCTGCAGGAGCAAAGCCAGCGGCCGCAATGGCCCGAAGAACTGATTGCGGAGCTGGTGCTGCCTTATGCCCGGCAGATTGACAGTCTGATTCACGAAAACAATGATTCGGTCAAAACCGTGTATTTTGAAACCTGGGCCTATGAAAGCGGCGATACGGACAACTGCGCCAGTCTGCGCCAGACCTGCGGCTACGACGCGATGCAGGACCGGCTGATCAGCACCTATGCCCGGCTCCTCAGGCAGACGGGCGGACTGCTCGCTCCGGTCGGGCAGGCCTGGCGCAAGGTTAAAACCGCGCAGCCCGGAATCAGGCTTTACGGGCCGGACGGGCGGCACCCGTCCCGGCAGGGTTCCTATCTGGCCGCCTGCGTTTTGTTTTCAGCCATGTTTCACAGAGGAGTGTTCGGAGCCGACCGGCTGGACCTGCCCGCCCCGGAAGCCGCAATATTGCAGAAAACAGCGCAGGAAGCGGTTTTCCACCCGGTCCACGGCGCGCATGAAAAGGAGAGGTTATAATGAAAAAAACAAGATTTGCCGTGCTGGCCGCGCTCGCGGGGTCGCTTGCGGCAGGTTTGAACGCGGGCGCGCGCGCCGAAGATTATGCCGCCGACGTGCGCAAAAACGACGGCAAATGGCTTTCTTTAAATCTTTATCAGGCGGACAATGTGGCCAATTCTTTCGGCTCGGCTTATAACATGCTTTATTTTGAAATAGAGGGCGGCGCGCGTTCCGGCATACTCGACCTGTACTATTTCTATGACGTTAACGAAATTTTCGGGCTGGGCACCTATTCGTCCAACGCAGGCCAGTTTTTCACCAAGATCAAGCCGCGCCTGAGTATTGACGGCATCACCCGGCGCGATCTTTCCGTCGGCCCCGTTAAAGAATGGTATCTGGCCACCCAGTACAAGGGTTTTAATGACGGCGAGTATTATTCCGCAGGCGTCGGCACCGACTGGAAAATACCGGGCGTGGAAATGCTCTCTATAAACTTCTGGCCGAAATTCGTGCGGTTTTCCGGCACCGACCGGATGAGTTACGCGGGCTTGGAACTCTGTTTCGTCTGGTATAAAACAATCTGCAGCCTGCCGTGGGGCAGCACCCTTACCTATCAGGGCTGGCTGGACTACGGGTTTTCCAACAGCTACGCGCGCAGCAACGGCAATAACGCCACGAGCGACGAGTTCCAGATGTTCAACGGGTTCTGTTTCAACAAAGGCCGGTATTCCGCGTCCGTCAACATAAAGTTTCACCGGCATTTCTCGTATATGAACGCGCAGAATTCCGACGAGACTTCCTGGTTTTTCGGCCTGCATTACCGCCCGTAAAAATTCAGAAAAATGAAAAAGCCCGGCTGCTCAGCCGGGCTTTTTCCGCAGGGAACAAAAGTCAGGGTTTTCTTACATGATGCGGCATCTCGGCTGGCAGTTCAAGCGACAGTTCCACTATCCCGCCAAACTTTCCGTCTTTCCGCCACGGAGCCTGATAAATCAGTTTTCTCACGCCGTTTTTTTCAATTGTGTAAGCGTTGACGCGGGGGGTTTGAAGCAACTCCGCCAGTTTCGTGCGGGCGGGTTCGGGGTGGCATTCCAGCGCGTTTTTGCCAACCAGCCGCTCTCCGCCGAACCGCTCGAAAATTTTCGCCGCTTTGCCGTTCATGTATACGATGACGCCCCGCCCGTCTATCACCGTCACGCCCGCATCAAGTTCGTCCGCCCAGTTTTCCATGTGAGTTCTCCTTTGGCGTATTATAGCCGAATGCGCGGGCCTGCGCCTTGATTTCGTCCATGCGGCGCAGTGCGGCCAGGGCTGAACCGGGCAGGCCGAGTTCCAGAACGGTTTTACGGTAACGAGCCAGTTCAGCCTCCAGCCCGGACACGCTGACATAACCCAGCGCCAGTTTAAGCGCGGTCGCCTGTGTATTGTCGGGTTTGAAATGCCTGAACTCGCGCGCGGCAAGCCAGCCGCCGTCCACGCTGGCGCGGCGCACCAGAACAACTGAAGCCGTGTCCCAAAACACTACCGCCCATTCTTCGGGCGGCAGCAGAAAAGAGTAATAGGGAAACCGCACTGTCACCGTTTTGCCTGATCCGGCCGGCACCGGCATTTGCACAAAGTTGTTCTTGCGCTCCATAACCGCCAGTTCAAAACCGTATTTTTTTGAAAAAGCCAGCCAGCCGGACGCGCTTTTTATGTTATGGCTTTCAACGAGATATTCATGGAAAAGGTACCGCCCGTCCTGAAACACGGCGTAATCGGGGTGCAGCCGGAAACCGATATAGCCGCCCCGGTCCCAGCCGTTGTAAAGCCGAAGCCCCTTGAGCGCGGTTTTTTCATGGTTCAGATAACGGCAGGCGCCTTCCGCTTTCACTGCCTCGGCAAAATGCGGCTCGTCAAACCGGGGCCAGACAACCGCCGGCACATACCCCGCGCATAACACCAGTATCGCCAGACTGGCGCGGAAAAGACTCGTTTTTGACAAATCTTTCATGGCGTATGCCGCAAAAGGTATCGCGGCCAGCGCGAAAAAACCGGTATTGCGCGAGCTTCCGAGCGAAGAACAGGCGAAAAACGCCCAGGCCGCACCATGCGCCGGCACAAAATTGCCGCGCTTTAGCGCCGAGCGCCCAAGCGCCGCGCCCGACAGGACAAGCACGAACCAATACCCCGCCTGATAAATGTTCTGAAGGGAAGGCGGCCCCCATTCGGCTATGACCTGCCGCAGCCGGCTCATGTCTGACAGATGCGAATACAGC
>JAQVSV010000061.1 GCA_028700325.1 Elusimicrobiaceae bacterium
GCCTGCCGCGCGCTTGGCATGACCGCGCAGGCGGTGACTGTCGCGGCGGACTCCGAGCCGGACGGTTTTGTGGAACTGGTCCGGCGGGCCGGAGCGGATCCGGACAACGACGCGCTCCTTATTCCCCAGCCCTTGCCGAAACGGCTGAGGAGCAGCGCGTTGTGGGCCGCGCTGGAGGCTTCGAAGGACATAGACGGTGCGTCCGTGGTCAATATGGGGCGGCTGTTCAAGGCAAACCGCTATGACGAAATCGCTGCGGAAGATTTTTTTGTTCCCTGCACGGCCCTTGCGGTTACCCGGCTTCTCCGTTATCATAATATACAGCCCGCGGGCCGCAGTGTCACCGTGATAGGCCGTTCCGCCACAGTAGGCCGGCCGCTTGCGCATCTGCTCGCCTGCATGGATGCGACGGTAACGCTCTGCCACTCCAAAACGCCCGATATAAAGGCTGCGGCGAAAGAGGCGGATATTCTGATTTCCGCGGTCGGCAGCGCGCGGTGGCTCGGCGCGGACATGGTTAAACCGGGCGCGGTGGTGATTGACGTGGGCACCAATCAGGATGCGGCGGGCAAATTCTGCGGCGACGTTGATTTTGACGCCGTGGCGCCGGCCGCCTCGGCGATAACGCCGGTGCCGGGCGGGGTGGGGCCGGTTACGCTGGCATGCCTGCTGGAAAATATCGTCCGCTCGGCGCAGCGCGCGTAGCGGGGCCGGAGGGGATTATGAGAATAAAAACTTTGGCGGTATTAAGCATCGGGCTGATGTTTCTCGCCGCCGCGGTGCCCGCGCATGCAAAAAGAAAAAAATACGATATTCCGCCCTGGGACGAAAATGTTTCGGAATACAAGGCCAATTCCGATACCGGCAGGAGCGGCTATGTGTTTAACAGCAAACATGAAGTCATAACCGAAGATATGCGCAAGGCGGACGAAAAGGCGCAGGCCGAGCTGGAAAAGAAGTGCAAAAAAAAGAAAACCGGCGATTGCGGGCCTGCCCGGAAAAATTCCGCGGCATTTGTGTTTGAAAAAACCGCCGGAACGGCGGCCTATAAATTCGACGAGGACGGAGATATTGTTGTTTCAACGGAGGCTGTGTCTTACGAAGGCGGCGAAACGGGCGCGGCGGGCAGCAGGCCCCGGCTGGCCGACTGGCGCAAGGGCAAGCAGTCCGGTAATAGTGCGGCGGGCGCTGCTGGCGCGGCTGGCGGCGGAGCGGCCGGACTGGGGGGCATGGCCGGCCTGCTGGGCGGTAAAGACGGCGGAGATGCCGGCGCAATGATGAATAACATTATGAAAAACGCTGGCGGCGGCTCCGGCGGAAGCGGCGGGGCCGGAGGTATTGATGTGCAGCAGCTTATGAAACAGATGCCCGCGGGCGCCATGCAGGGCGGCGCGGGCAAATAGATGTCCGTCCGCGCGCTGGCGGCGAACGGACACGGTAAAACTCCCCCGGCTGTGTCAGCGGTCTGCCGGTGGTTATTGAGTTTTGCCGGCAAAGCGGGTTTTTTCTTTCCGGCTTCGTTTGCTCCGCTTGCACAGTGTCATGCGCGCCATTTCCCTGCTTGAGCCATGCCATGCCGGCAATCGTTATGCCGTGCCGGCGGCTCCGGGTTTTTTGGCGGAATTTATAAAAAGAACGCCGCTGTCAAAGCGGCGTTCTTTGTTTCAGCGGATATTAAGTTCTATTTGCCGTCAGGTTTGACGCGGTCGAGCAGTGTCTGCAGGCGGCCGTTTATGAAATCAAGGTCGGACAAATATTCTTTTGCCTGCCCGACTGTCTCGGCGGTTTTTTCACAGAGCCTGTGGAAGTCGGTTGTATAGATAGTGTCTTCTGTGGTAACAGGTTTGAGGCTGTTTGCCAGCTGATCGAGCGCGGTTGCTTTGTCCATCAGCTGCCGGGCTTGCGCGCGCTGGTTCTGCAGCGCCTGCATTGCTTCCGTAACTTTATTGTACGCATTTTCCGTTTTCGGAACGCGCATGTCAAGGCTGTAAGCTAGCGGAACGGACATGCGGCCTATGTCCAGCCGGCTTACGAACATGTCGGTAGCGGCTTTGGTGACCAGGTCAATATTGATCCGGTTTGGCCTCAGCGCATTTTCGTTTAAGTGCGCGGCAAGCTGGTCAATGCGCTGTGTGTTTCTCTGCATTATTTCACCGTAATATACGGCTCCGGCGCTGACTTTGTCCATCAGAGCGCAGAATTTGTTTTCATCGGCCTGTTCAGCCGACATGGCTGGCATGCCCATTAATGGAGCCATGGCAAAAACTGCCAGCATACATTTCAATATTCTCATGATTTATTCCTCCTCCTATTTGATTCCTCTCCTATAGGCTAGAATAGTAAAATCCACATTACCGCGCAAGGGCCAAAGGTTGCAGATATTATCTTTGCAGCGCGGGCAGCTTAAGGCGGGGATCATTTATAAAAACCCCGTCCGCGCCGCATTGCGCCGCGAATTCCAGCTGAGGGCGGTCGCTGATGGACCAGACCAGTATTTTCAGTCCTGCGGCGTGCGCCTGCTCCGCCCTCTCCCGGGAGATAAAGCGTATGCTTATGTTGATGCTTTCCGCGTTCAGTTCAAGCGCGGTTTGCAAAGCCCGGTCAAACGGTTCGGTTTTAATCAATACGCCCAGCCGCAGGGCGGGATCGAGCGAACGGATAATCCTTAAGGAAGAATAGTTGAAATTTGACACTACAATGCGCCCGTGCCCGTTTCGCGCGGCAAAATCCGCCACGGCGCGTTCGATGCCGGGATAGCGGCCCGCATCGTTTTTTATTTCTATATTGACATTCGCGGTTTCGGGAATTATTTCAAACACTTCGTTTAAAGTCGGCGCGCGGCAGGGCTCGGTTTCTTCCGCTGAAACGCGGCGAATAGCGAGCGAGCGGATTTCCGGCAGTGTCAGTTCGCTTATTTCCCGGTCAATGCCGGCCGACCGCGTAAAATCGTAATCGTGGTGAACCAGAAGGTGGCCGTCTTTGGTGAGGTGGACATCCAGTTCGTACCAGTCCAGCCCCGCTTCGGCCGCCAGCTTAAATGACGGGAGCGTGTTTTCCGTTCTCAGCAGTGGCGCGCCCCTGTGCGCGATATAAAGCATCAGAAGAAAAGCTCCCGGAGTTTATTGAAGGTTTTTTCCGGCACCCGGATTCCGGCCGTTTTTTCGCGGCCGGAAGCTGGCCCGTGATAATCCGAGCCGCCGGTCATGAAAAGGCCGTATTTTTCCGCTATTTTCTCCAGCTTGCCTGACATGGAGGCGGTGTGCAGCGGATAATATACTTCTATGCCGGCGAGTCCGGCGGTGGTCCAGGCCGGGAAATCCCAGAACGACTGCACTATCCCCGGATGCGCCAGCACCGCTTTGCCGCCGGCCGCCGTGATCTGGGCGATCGTTTCGGCAATTCCCGGCCCGAGGCTTGGCGCATAACCCGGTTTTCCGGGTACCAGATATTGGCGGAACGCCAGCTGGCGGGTGCTGGCCAGCCCCTTTTTTACCAGCAAATCCGCCACATGCGGCCGTGATATTGACTCATGCGCGGTCGCCGCCACTTCCTCATAAGTTATGTCCGCGCCCGCGGCGGCAAGTTTGCCGGTGATTTGACGGACCCGGGTTTTACGGCTTTCCCGGCAGAACTCCAGAAATGCGGCCAGGCCGGGATGGTTCGGCTCTATGCCGTAGCCGAGTATGTGCAGATGGTCGTGCAGGCTGGTGCTGATTTCCACGCCCGTGATGAACGGCAGGCCCGCCTCGGCGGCGGCCCGGGCGGACTCGGCGACTCCGCCCACCGTGTCATGATCCGTCAGCGCAAACATTTCAACCCGCCTGCGCACGGCATGTTTTACAACGGACTCCGGCGATGAAGTGCCGTCCGAGAAGTGCGAATGGGTGTGCAGGTCCGCCAGCCGGTGCATTGCTGTCAGGCCCGGATTACTTCGGTTACTCCGGGCACCGCTTCCTTGAGTCTGGCTTCCACGACCGCTTTAAGCGTCATCACCGCGTGCGGGCAGCAGCCGCAGGCTCCGCGCAGCGAAACTGTTACCTTGCCGGTTGCTTCATCAACGGAAATCAATTCAATATCGCCGCCGTCCGACTGTAGCATGGGCCGTATCTCGGCGATAACCTGTTCAACCTGTTTTTGCATAAGTGCTCCTTGAAGAATTCGCCTGTTTCTGGTTGCAACAGGACTTTAACAAGTATATTAAAATATATTGCCGCGTTTGCTACAATACTCTTATGAGTGAACAGGGTGACAGAGGCTACACCGATCTGCCTTTTGAAAAGGGTGTGCCCAAACATGACGGGCGCATCCGCGCGCTTGCCGCGCTGGACGAGATGATGGCGTTTCTCGGGCTGGTGCGCGCGGAGCTCGGCATCACGGCGGAAGCGGCCGGCGTTGTGGACATCGCCGCCGACATAAACCAGATTCAACGCCAGCTTGTCACCGTTTCGGCCCATGTGGCGGGATTTGCCAAACCGGAATCTGTTGACCAGTTTTCAGGCTGGCTTGAAAGGCGTGCTACGGAACTGGATGCGCGGCTTGAGCCGTTGCGCGAGTTTATCCTGCCCGGTGTTAACCGGACAGAAGGGTTTCTGCACTGCGCGCGCGCCAAATGCCGCGAATGCGAAACCCGCGTGGCGGATTTGCAGGACTGTGAACCCGTTATCAAATATGTTAACCGGCTGGCCAAGTATCTTTTCAATGCCGGCCGGATTGTGGCCGGAAAAGCCTGAAAACGGGCTAAAATGCAGTTCTGTATTTAGGAGTTGGCCAGGAATTTGAAAAAATCCGGGCAAAAACCGGAAACTTCTGCTATAATATTCCTGTTATGCGCCCGGGTTCGGGTGCGGAGTTGTCGGTTTATTTCTGGCATCCGGGTTGGATTTATGAAGAAAGTGCTTGCAACAGTAATGTTTTTGGCGTTATGCGCGGCGGGTGTTTTTATATATCCGCAGGTGCTGAAAGAGGCGTTTGCCCTGTCCGGCCGGATTGAAATGACACCGCGGCTTGCCAGGCTGGTTGATGCGCGGCCGAATATGCAGTGTTTTATAATCGTTAAAAACGCGGGTGATATTCCGGTGGCGGTTAAGCAGGTGGTCAATCCGCGGTTCCCGATGAATTTCACCATTGATAAAAGCGATCTGACGCTGTCAGATGCGTCAAAGGGGCCTTTTAAAGTGGAAGTGCAGGTCAATACGCACGGAGAGGCCGGGAGTCTTAAGGCCGGGGATATGTTCGGTAACGCCGATGTGTCCGCCATCGTGCGCGCGAACAATGTGTGCGTTACTGTGGACAAGATGATGGGTGTGCCCAGACTCGTTGCCGATTATAAGGACAACTCGATGCGGATATTCAAATATGCCGCCCGTTAATCCTTTCCGATACCATTTAAAGAACCCTTCGGCGTTGCCGGGGGGTTCTTTTTTCAGGCCGGTGAATTTTATCAGTAAACTGGCAGGAACCCGCAATCAAACTGGACAGGAGATCTGACGCTGCATTCAATCCCGCGCCAGTGACTGTTTTCCTCAAGCGTCAAGCGAATTCGCAAAAAATGCGGCCTCATGCATGGAAGTTAACAACCGGAGTGCTGTCTAACAACCGGGGTAAGGTCAATCCAGATAACAGCGAAAAAACTTTTGCGGCAGGGAGCATGTGTTTTTGTCTTGCGGCGGTATTAAATGCAAAAGGAAGCTCCGTAAAATACGGAGCTTCCTTCAAGAACAGAAAATGCTAGCTATGTTCTAGCCGTATATTATCATATACTTGAACAGCTGAAACATGCCGGTACCAATAGCAAGTATTATTACGGTTGTACAAATTGTTTCAACAATCATTTTCCCGCCACTGACACCGGCTACATTCGTTGCCAGCTCTTTGTCATAGACTGTTTCAACCTTTTTGCTACCTTCTTGCATCATGTAGACGGCGTTGGAATCAGAAAGAACCAGCGTCTTGCTGTTGCCGAGTTTGGTAGACAGCTTTATGTCGTTCTGTTTTGCATATTTGGCAACCATAATCTGGATCTTTTCCTGATTCTGCGCCTGAAGTTTCAGTGCCTCAGCGCTTTCAGGGTTGTTTGCCAGCAAGTCTTTTAGCTCGGTGACAGCTTTTTGCTGGGTTTCGGACATCACTGCGGGGGGCTGTCCTGCGCTAAGGCTCGCGCTGAATGCCGGCATAACGGCAAATAACGGGCTTAGAAGACATGATACCACTGTTACTACTTTTCCTTTTACCATACTATCCTCTTACCATACTATCCTCCGTTCGGATATGTTCATCTTGATGATTCCACTTGGGCGATTTCCGCTTATAGCATACCGCTTAATATTTATTACTGCATGAGCATTCGGGTCCAATTTTTATTAGTACTTTCGGGCAATGCCCGGAGGCACGTTGTCCGGAATAAACCGTGAACTACTCAACCCACTTCGCCGGATTCGGCATATCTTCCCGCAACAGGTTATTGCGCTTGAGCCAGCACAGGAACAAATACCAGCCGGATTGCTGGGCAAAAGCCGACTCCCTGTAGCCGCGCCGCAGCGTGGTGCCGGTCGGCACATAAATACTTAGTCCGTTAGCCTGCTTGAAACGGCGCTGTTTATTTATTACCAGCAGCCGGTCTTTAAGCAGAGTCAGCAGGCTGGCGCTGGCTGATTGCAGCACGGGATCAGAGGTGTTTCGCATCACAAGGTCCCCAAAATGGTGAAGGTCCAGAAATTCCGGTTCGTCAAATCTTCTGGCTTTGCGCAAAGCCACGCGCAAACAGCGAATTGAATCCGGCGAATTCCTTACCGCTTCGGTCCAGGTCTTGACCGAAACGGCCAGATTGTCCATTTCCGACAGGCGCAGCGCCGAAAGTGTTGTGCGTTTGCCATTATATCCGATGCCGCCTTTGCCAGCTTTACCCGCGTATAACTTGGCGAAAGTTTCCACGATAACCGTACCAGCTTCTTCGGCACCCATCCCAGGGTTGGCGCGCAGCAAATTGATGTTTGCTGTGTAGTCAAACCCGAGGTAAGGCATAATGGCTTCCGAACCCACCATTACCTTGACCGCGTCTTTCAAAACATAAGCCACTTCCGCCATCTGCATTAAACATGCATCGGCGGCAAAGACATCCACGCCGCCGATCCGGGCGAGCGCTTTGCCCAATTCCGTCAGTCCGATTGCGTTGCGGGTTAGGTTGTCTGGAGAAATGTAATACATACCGTCGCCGTGCGAGATCATGATCAGCATGTATTTTTTTGCGGGGAAATTTGTCTTGGCCCACTTGCAGAACCGCACCAGGTGGCGGTAGCTGCCCATATCGCCATAAGGTTCGCCGGGCAACGGGATGGAGGTTATCTTGCGGGGATCGGAATCGCTTGTAACAAAAAATCTCCGTATCCCGCGCCAGGAACGCAGTCTTTTAAACCGGAGTTCTTTGTCGTTCACCATTCCCAGTTCAAGCACGATATTGACATCCGCGCCGGGTGCGGCGCTTTCCATAGCGTTCACTGCGGTAAACGCCTGAAATGCCAGATCGTTTTTGCCATTTACAAAAGCCATCACTGTCCACTCGCGTTCCGGCTGCGGCAGTGACATGGTGATCCCGGAATCAATAGCTACGGGGGCTGTTTTAGGCCAGGCAACACGGATCCCCGCCGGCTTATGGAGCTGTTGTGCCGCCGCAGGCAATTTCTTCGCTATCGCAGGCGAAAGCGCCAGCGTTGCTATAGCGGAAAATATTATGGCAGATTTAAATCTCATAATCAGTCCTCACAGCCGTATTTCTTTTATCATACTAAACGGTCGCGGTAATTGCGTGGGCCAAAGGATATCGGAATGCCTGGGTCTAAAGTCGCTGTTGATTGAGGCCGGTTCCGGCCGGGAAGGCAGGTGCGGCGCATTATCAAGGATATTGCTGCAGCGCGTGCGGAATGCCCGCCTATCTGCCGAGCGCGCTGTAGCCGGAATAGAGAAGGAATGTGCCGACAAGAATAAGGAACAGGCCCCATTTTTTGCGCTCGAGCGCCATATAGGAATCGTTCAGAATGGTGTTGCGGATCACTTCGTTGATCCGCCAGATGACTTCCGGCCGCACCAGATAGCCCAGCCCGACAAGGCACAAAACAAAACCCGCGAGTATTTTAAGGAATATAATCATATCGCTCCAGTCACGAAAAGGCCCGGCAGTTTAAACGGCGCCTATCCGGCGTTGAATTTGTTCATGGCGGGTTCAAGCCCCTGCTCCGCGATAAGCCGCACCGCGTCAAGCGCGGTTGCCAGGCCGGCGTTAAAAAGGGTTTTTTCATCCGGTTTGAAAGCGGAAAGCACAAAATCCGCCGCGTCCATGAAACCCGGCTGCGGGCCGATCCCCATTCTCAGGCGCGCTATATCCTGCGTGCCCAGGTGCGCGATGACGCTTTTCATGCCGTTCTGGCCGCCGGCGGAGCCGGTCTTGCGGATCCGGATTTTCCCGCACGGCAGCGACAGATCGTCAAAACACACCAGCACATCCTGCGGCGGTATTTTTTTAAACCGCACATAACTGCTTACCGCCAGCCCCGAGTTGTTCATATAGGTAAGCGGCTTGAACAGGCAGATTTCCCTGCCCGCCCAATCCGCCCGGGCGTATTCGCCGGAATTTTCCCAGGATTTCCAGGGCCCCGCGCCAAGACTTTCCGCCAAAAGGTCCGCCAGCATGAAGCCGGCGTTATGGCGTGTCCCCGCGTAACGGGACCCCGGATTTCCCAAACCTGCTATAACCAGCTGCCGTCCGCTCAAGCGTTACTTCTTGGCCTGAGTTTTTGCGGCGGCCGCGGGAGCGGCTTTTCCGTCAGCCGCGGGAGCGGCTTTCCCGTCGGCGGCAGGTGCGGCCGCTGCGGCTTCGCCTTCCGCTGCGGCGGGCTTGGCTTCTTCTTCATAATTCTTCGGCAGGACCAGATGCACCACCGACCGGTCGCCCGGGGTAAGCACATCCACATCCTCGTTAAGCGGCAGGTCGCGCACATAAATCGCTTTGCCCATTTCAAGCCCGGAGATGTCAACATTGATCACTTTAACGATATCTTTCGGCAGGCAGCGCATCTGAATCCGGCGGATGCTGTGTTCCACCAGCGCGCCGCTGATTTTAACGCCGACCGGAATGCCGGACAGCGTGACCGGCACGCTTATTTCCACTTTCCGGGTGTCGCTCAGCCGCAGAAAATCAACATGGATTGGCATGTCGGTCACCGGGTGATACTGCACCGCCTGCACGATGGCGTTCATTTTCGCGTCCGCCATTTCGATTTCGGCGATTGTGTTGGCGCCGTGTTTCATGAGGTTGTGCAGCTCTTTGCCCGAAAAGGTGATTGAGCAGGGCTCTTCGGTTCCGCCGTAGATGATGCCGGGCAGCTTGCGGTCTTTCCGTATTTTGCTCAGCGCGCCTTTTCCGCCCGAGCAGGTTCTCTTTTCAGCAGAGAGTTTTACTGTTTCCATTGTTTCCTCCGTACTGCAAATCAAATAAACATTTCGCTGATTGACAGCCCGTTGTGGTTGCGGCGTATCGCTTCGGCCAGAATCGGCGCGACCGACAGGCAGACCACTTTGCTCCCCAGGTTTCTGTTCTCGGGAATGGTGTCTGTAATAAGCAGTTTTTCAATCTGCGAGTTTTCTATTTTTGTGACGGCGTCGCGCGACAGCAGCCCGTGTGTGCAGGCCGCCAGTACGCGTTTGGCGCCACGTTCTTTTATTGCGTTGGCCACCGCGGCGAGAGTGCCGGCGGTGTCCACCAAATCGTCGAATATGATGGCCGTTTTGCCCGCCACCTCGCCTATTACGTTGTAAACCACGGCCTCGTTGGCGCGGGGCCGGCGCTTGTCCACAATGACCAGATTGCATTCCAGCTTGCCGGCGAAATTGCGCGCCCGCTCCGAGCCGCCTACGTCGGGCGAAATTACCACCCGGTCGGTTATGTGCTGGGAATGGATATAGTCCACAAATACCGGCCGGCCCTGCATATGGTCAAGCGGAATATCGAAAAAACCCTGCAGCTGGCCCGCGTGCAGGTCAATCGCCATGACGCGGTTGGCGCCGGCGGTGGTGATAAGGTTGGCGATCAGTTTCGCCGTTATCGGCACGCGCGGCGCGGCCTTGCGGTCGGCCCGGGCGTACCCGAAATACGGTATCACGGCGGTTATGCGGCCCGCGCTGGCGCGCTTGAGCGCGTCAAGCATGACCAGCAGTTCCATCAGGTTCTCGTTAATGGGCGGGCAGGTGGGCTGGAAAACATAGCAGTCGCAGCCGCGCACGTTTTCCAGTATCTGGCAGTCAATTTCACCGTCGGCGAACCGGCCCATCCTGATCTGGCCCTGCTCCACGCCCAGCAGCGCGCAGATGTCGCCGGCGAGTTTTTTGTTCGCGTTTCCGGAAAACAGCTTGAGTGTTCCCATACGGTTTACGGTAGACATTTAAGGTCTCTTTTTATAGCGCCCTTCTTTTACCACCTGACGCGCCCGCGCGATCGCAAGCGCCTCAGCCGGGACATCGTCCGTGATGGTGGAGCCCGCCGCAATATGCGCGCCCTCCGCCACGGTGACCGGCGCCACCAGATTGGTGTTGGAACCCACGAACACCCGGTCGCCCAGCACGGTTTTGTGCTTGCCGACCCCGTCGTAATTGCAGGTGATGGTTCCCGCGCCGATATTCACTCCGCTTCCTATTTCCGCGTCGCCGATATAGCTTAAATGATTCACTTTCGAGCCGGCGCCGATTTTTGCTTTCTTCAGTTCGGAAAAATTGCCCACATGCGCGTTCTGCGCCAGCTCGCAGCCGGGCCGGATATGCGAGAACGGCCCTATCGAGCAGCCCTGTCCGATCCTGCTTTCCAGCAGCACGCTGGAAAATTTTATTTCCACTCCGTCCGCCAGTTCGCAGTCGGTTATATGGCAGTTCGGCCCGATCATGCAGTTTTTCCCGATCACGGTGCCGCCGCAGATGTGTGTGCCGGGAAAAACCACGCTGTCGCGCCCGATTGACACGCCCTCGTCAATGTAGGTGGCGGCGGGGTTTTTTACCGTAACGCCGTCCGCCATAAGTTCGCGCAGTTTGCGCGCGCGCAGCAACTGTTCCGCTTCCGCCAGCTGAAGCCGGCTGTTAACGCCAAGAATAAACTCCCGGTCCGGTGCGGGCACCGCGGCGATTTTGAGTCCGGCGCCGGCCAGCAGGCGCACCGCGTCGGTGAGATAAAATTCGCGTTTCGGGCCGTTCGGCTCCAGCCTGTTTATTACCGTTTTAAGGGCTTCGGTCCGGAAAATGTACATGCCGGAATTGATTTCCGTTATTCTGGCGGTTTCAGCGTCGGTTTCCGTCTGCTCGACGATGGCGGTGATAAAACCGTCCCTGTCCTTGACGATTCTGCCGTACCCGTGCGGATCAGGCACCTGCGCGGTCAATATGGCCGCCGCCGCGCCGGAGCCGGCGAATGCGGCGTAAAATCCGTCCAGCAGCGGCGCGGTCAGCAGCGGCGTGTCGCCGCACAGAATCAGAACCTCCGAAAACCGGCCTATAAACGGCATCGCTTCCTGCACCGCCCGGCCCGAACCGGTCAGCTGCTGCTGCAAAAAAATTTCCACGGGCGCGGTTATGCCCCATTTGGCGGAGCCGGTTTCGACGGCCTGCCGGGCAAGCCCGGCTTTATGGCCCACGATAACCCCGATCGCTTCCGGTTTTATGGCGTCAGCCGCGCGCAGGATATGCCCGATAATCGGGATGCCCGCCGCTTCATGCAGGACTTTCGGCAGTTCCGATTTCATCCGGGTGCCCAGTCCGCCAGCCAGTATCTGTACGCAGAAGCCGTTTTTTTTCGTCATATAAATAAACATCCGCCGCCCTGAGAGTGGTTGGCAGGGCAGAATCCGGACTTTATGTCGCTGCGGGTTTCGCCGGCCCGGCGCCGGAACGTCCCGGCACAAAATGCGGATGCTTTATTTTAGCAAATTCCCCGCCTGCGCGGCAACGCGCCGTATTGCGCAAGCTAAAATCTTACCATAGGGCATATCATTGCGCAATTTACTATCTAACCCAAGTAGGGACAGTTTTACAGTTCCACAAGGGGCGGATAATGACACCTAAAACCCGTATGGAATAC
>JAQVSV010000062.1 GCA_028700325.1 Elusimicrobiaceae bacterium
GGCCTTGTCCAGCTGCTCGTACACGTCCTGCGCAATCGCCGAGGCGACCGCGGAACTGAGCGCCGCGGCTTCGCCGCAGGCCTGCCGATACTGCAGTTTGCAGGCCCGGGCAAACTGGCGGTACGCATTCTTGGGGTCTTTTACTTTCTTGTAGGCAAGCCCGCAGCTGTAATGCACGTCCGGCTGACTGTCATTAAGGTCAAGCGATTTGACGTAGCTGGCGACAGCGTCGGCGTAATCCTTCTTCGCCATATGGAGGTCGCCCAGCGCCGCGTGAACCTGCGGCAGGCCGGGACTGATTTCCGCCGCCTTTTTAAGATCCGGCGCGGCCTTCCTGTAACGGCGGATCTCCGTATAAATCATGCCGCGCAGGCACAGCGCTTCGGCGTACTGCGGATCGTATTTCAGCGCGCTGTCAAGCGCGCCGATCGCCGCATCGGTGTCTTTTTTGGACCGGAAATAAATTTCCGCCTCAAGATAATAAACCTGCGGGATGGAAGGATCCGCAGAAAGAGCGTCGCCCAGCAGGCTCAACGCTTCGTCGGGCTTGCCGTCGGCGTTAAGCCTGGAGGCCTGCTCCAGCAGCTCCGAAGCCTTGCCGCGCCGCTGCCGGTCGGCCTTATCCAGCTGCTTGACAAGCGCGCAGGCGCCATCGTTGCCCATGGAACAGGCCGCTTCGAAATCCTTTACTGCGGCGGGCAGGTCGTCCACCCGGTAATAAACGATGCCGCGGTTGTAAATGGCGACCGAGCTCTCGGGATCGCGTTCGACCGCCAGATTGAAAGCTTTCAGCGCGTTCTCATAATCCTTCGTCTGGGCGTAGCCGATCCCGTCGCTGATGAGGCTCTGCGACAGCCTGTCGGAAACCGCATGGCCCGCGGGCGCCAAAAAAAACAGCGACGCAATCAAAACGGTTCGTTTCATTGAATCAGCGCGGCAGTCCCGGTCTCGCGCAGATATGCCGCCTCGCAACCGAAAAACTGCGCGCAAAGATATCCGACATCGGCCAGAGTCCGGGCCTTGCCCGGGACGAGCCCGCCCAGCTCGGCCAGGCCTTTCCGTTCAGCCAGCAAAGGCAGCGCTTCGCGGTTATGGTACCCGTAATCGGCGCGATGGGCCATGCCGTGGTCAGCGGTGACGATCAGCAGATCCCCGTCGTCCATATGATTTTCGATGACGGGAATGGTGCGGTCGGCCTCTTCCAGGCATTTTATGCTGCCTTCCACATCGCGGGTATGGCCATAAAGGCTGTCCGTGTCCACCAGATTGGAAAACACGAATGTGCCGTTGGGCCGGTGCAGCGTTTTTGACGACAGCAGCGCGTTGACCGTGCCCTGCACGGAATAAGGATTGGTGTCTTTCTGCCCGGGGTGCACAAAATTCAGGCCCAGCGCGGGATCAATAAACGCTTTCCCGGTCAGCTTGATCTTGTCATGGTAGACGGTATTGACCAGTTCGCTGGTTTTACCAACCGCCACCGTCCATACATCGCGGGCGTAAAGCAAATCCACCAAAGTCTTCTTGCCCATCGCAAGCACCGCGTCATGCCGGTTGGGTGTGCGCACATACTCGCCCTCGGGCGTGCGCACATAGGCGCGCGCTATGGCGCGGGTAACAGGAATGCCGAGCCGCATGGCGGTTTCAAAGGCGGTATCGGCTATTTTGTGCTGCTCCGGCACCGGGATAACGCTCTCGTCCATCGCGATCTGGATAAGCGGGTCGCATTTGCTGGCATATACTATGGGGCAGCCGGTTTTCCGATGCTCCTCGGCGTTGAGCTCGATCGCTTCCACCCCGCCCGCCATTTTGTTAAAAATAGTTTTGCGGCCGATGCGTTTTTCCAGTTCGGCTATGAATTTTTTATCGAACCCGTCGGGGAAAAGACTGAAAGTGCGATCATCGCAGATACCGACCATTTCACGGTGTCCGATCACGCTGTCGGCCGAAGCGGATTGCTGTTCCAGCCGGGCCGCATACCCGCCGCCGCGTTTGCCCGTTATCCGGCCGCGGTACTGCGGCAGAATAATATCGCCCAGCCCCAGCCGCGCCAGATTCGGCAAACGCACTTCGCCGCCATATTTCGACAGCAGATATTCAATTGTCACCAGTCCCGCCGCGTCAAGAACCAAAACGACGGCTGTTTTCTGTTTTTTCATAGCCGCTCCCATCCGTAAATGCAATTATGATTATACATAATTCATCCGGATATCCAATAAAAAAATCCCGGGAATTCACCCCGGGATTTTTATCAAAAACCACGCCGCTGCGCGCTATTTCATGGCCAACGGCAGCTGAAGTTTCTAAAGATCCTTCTCGGTCGGAGTGAACGCCTTGCCGAATATGGTATTGAATTCGCCGGCAAACGCTTTCACGTCCTGCGCATTGTCTGTGTAATAGTCATTTTCCAGATTGTTGTTTTCGGCGCTGGAGGTCCAGTTAAAGGAACCGGTGACCACCATCTTGCCGTCAAAAATCCCGAACTTGTGGTGCATGACGCCCCTTCCGCTGTACCCGCTGTTCCATTTAAATACAAATTTGTTCTTTATAAAGAATTCGGTCAGCGGCGAACTGCCGGCCTGAAGCCGGTCCATTACGATCCGCACGTCAATACCGCGGTTTTTGGCATTCAAAAGCGCGTCGCCTATATTCTGGGAAAACAGGCTGTACATGCAGATATGGATTGCCGCCTGCGATTTGTCTATGGCGCTTATAATCGCGTCTTCGCTTCCGCCCAGCGGGGAAAACGCATACCGGGGAAACGCCGCGCCGTTAAACTCAAGCGACGGCTGCGAATCGGCCGGGGGCTTGCCGTAACTGCCCCACGGCACGTCCCCTTCGAGCGGCCCGTCCGCCACAGACCGGGTTTTCTCCCACATCCAGTCAAAATACGCCTGATACCCGGCTATAATGGCAGGTTCGGTATTGAAAATCGCGTTTTCGTAATTATTGCGATCCCCGGCGTTGGTCCAGTTAAAAGAACCGAATTTAACCATTTTGCCGTCAAAAATGGCCATTTTATTATGCATGATGCCCCATTTGCCGGTTCCGCGCAATACGCGCAGATTGACATTATTGTCCACCAGATACTGCAATTCCGCCGTGCGGCTGCCAAACATATGCGACTGATCTACAATAACTCTGACCTGCACGCCGCGCTCTATGGCCTTGACTATTGCCTCCGCCACATCGCGAAGCGAAAAAGCATAAACCGCCACATCAAGGGTCTTCGTGCAGTTATTGATATTTTTTAGAATATGCCCGCTGATATATTCATCTTCGGAGAATACTACCCGCGGTGCCTTCAGCGCAGGCGCTTTTGCGGTTTTGGCGGAAGCAACCGCGGCAGGCTTCGCGGCGGAAACACCGGGAACTGCAACAGCCCCCAGCGCGGCACGGCCTCTGGCTCCTAAAACCGAACCGGCGCCGTCCCATGCGACGCTGCCCTGAGCACCTGCGGACACGGGCGCCCACATCATTTGGGCGATTACTGAAAATATGATAAACAGTTTCTTCATTTGGCTATTTTCCTGCTATTAGGATAGTATATCCCCCAGGGCCCATACAGGGCCAATAGACCTATATTTCAATCTAGGCCCTCCCGCTTTAAACCGGCTCCGGAACACGTCCGCAAGAACAGCCTGCCGCCAGCATCTTCAGGCTATCGCCGGCAGAAAACTCAATTGACAGGCCTGCGCCACGCGCCCGATCTGCTGGCCGCGCCGCTAACTTAAGCGCATGGATCCGCGCAAGCGGCGCCTGTCAACCGCGTTTATGTTAAAATAGAACAGCATTGCCAGTTTACGGGAAACCTTTTGTCAACAGAAACCAGCACGGCGCCGCCGCAGAATATCAAGAAAACCGGCCTTTCCCCCAACCAGCGGCTAATGGAATGGGTTCTGGCTGCCCTGGCTGTTGGCTGGCTGCTGAAATGGCACGGCATATTTTTCAGGCCGGATTATTTTCTGCCGAGAGACAACTGCATTTTCATGTATCCGTATTTCGCCTACGCAGCCGACTATATCAGACAATTGCATTCCTTCCCCGCATGGCTTTACAACAGTTCCGGCGGCGCATGGATAGAGATATTTGCAAATAACTGTTTACTCCTCATGCCGCACAGGCTGCTGGGCGCGGCGGCCGGAGCTTTCACGGAACTGCCGCTGAATTTCATTTATAAAGTTTCTTTCCTTATCGTCGGGCAGGGCATCTTCCTGTCAGGCCTGTATTTTCTGGGCCGGCGATTGCTGCGCGGGCTGGAACCGGCGCTGCTGGTTTTCCTGACGTTCCTGTCCGTCGGCACCGGGATGCTGCATCAGGAACAGGTTCTGGGCACCCTGTTCTATCTGCCGTTCATCTGGCTTGCGGCATTGAAAGCACGGGAAGATGAATCCTTCATTATAGCCGCCGGAGCGCTGGCCGGGCTGGCGCTGAATAATCATTATCCTCAACTGCTTCTGATTTACGGGCTGGGAATGGTTCTGTGCGGATACTTCCTTATAGAGGGAGCAAAACCGCTCCTGTCCGCCTTTGTGAAAAAAGTGCGTTTGCGAACATGGGGACTGGCGCTGTCCGCCATGCTCATCTGCGCCGCACCGCTGATTTACTCCTGCGCCAGATATTACGGCAGGCTGGATTCACCAATACGCAAAGAGCGGCGTTTTTCTTCCCGGTCATACGCCGAATACCTCGGCATGAACCGGGAAAAGTTAGCCAGTCTGGCTCCGGCGAATTTCATTCTGTACGCCGGCGCGCGCCACAGCCCCGCCAGAATCGAAACCTGCGACGGCAACATCCTCTTCGCCACCTGCGCCCTGCCGCTGGTGTTGATACTCTCCTGCTGGCTACCGTTTCCGCTAAAAAAGTTCCAGCTGGGCGCGATAGCGTTTCTCGGGCTTTGCGGCATCGGTATTTTCGGGCCGCTGCCGCGCCTGTTTTTCCATGTTCTTCCCGGCATGAAAATGTTCCGGCAATGGTATCATTTTCTTCCGCTCCTCACCCTGCACCTGCTTGTGCTGGTTTTGCTGGTTTTGCGCGGGTTTGAAAACACGCCGTGGCGCGCCATTGCCGGCCGAGCCGGCATTCTGGCGGGCACGGCACTGCTGGTTACGGCGACACCCTGGCTGGCATGGCCGTTCACGGTCTGCGCGGGCATTGCCGTGGGACTGAAATTCTTTATTGAAAAAAAACTGCTGAATCCCGGTTTTTTAAAGGCTTTTGCGCTCTGCTGGCTCATAGGCGGCTCAATCTGGTGGGCTGGCCCGAAATGGCAGGCAATAACGGACGTGATGGCGATAGCCACAGATTCCTATGTGATACATAAAAACGGCAACCCTATCCAGCTAATCATGTTATCGCTTTATGCGCCGAATATAGCAACCATCAGGGATTATGACGCAAAAGATACCGAAACAATCTTCGGCGCTGACGGAATCTGCCTGCTTGAAGCAAACCGGCGCGGGCGCAAGCTTGATCCGCGCGAGTACTCGGTAACAGCGGCGCGCAACGGCTTTTCCGTTCACCTGACCGCTCCGCCCCCTCCGGACAGCTCGCTGGTTTTCATGCAATGCAACGACGGCGGCTGGCGCGCCGCTGATTTAGCCGGACAAACTCTGCCCATTGCAAACACGCCGGCAAAACCCGGCCGGATATCGAATTTCATTCAAATCCCGCTTAAAGCCGGGCAAACCGTAACCATTCAACGCAAACTTTCGCCATGGCATCTAATGATCACGCTTATGTGGCTGCCTCCGCTATTTTGGCTTGCCCTAAGAGTGCGTAAGAAAACCCGTCTTCGCTGATATCCCGCGACTACCCGCAGCAACGCGATCCGTCCAAACGATCTAACATATTGTGTTATATTATATATTGACAAATATAACTTTTCCTTATATAATGTGTCATAGAGGGTACCACCATGGACAAACTGGACCGGAACCGCGACACACCGCTTTACAACATAGGCACCGCCGCCCGCCTTTGCGGGCTGGAGATTTACACTTTGCGCTGGCTGGAAAAAAACGGGCTTCTTGCGCCCGGCCGGACACCCGGAAACAGGCGGCTTTTCAGCGACGCGGATATTGAAATTCTTGCTGAAATCGCCGCGCTGCTGAACCGCAACGTAAATATTCAGGGTATAAAGGTAGTGCTGGAAATAAAACGCATGCATCACATCACCATACGCACAACAACGCAGCAGACGGGAGGCTGAAATGCGCGCCGACAAATTCACTTTAAAAGTGCAGGAAGCTATCGCTCAGGCCGAGGAAATTGCGGCGCTGATGTCGCACCAGCAGGTGGAGCCGCTGCATCTGCTGAAGGCGTTTTTAAAGCAGGACGGCGGCCTTATTCCGGAGCTTGTGGAAAAAACGGGCGCATCAGCCGGCAACCTGCTTGCCCTTGCGGAAGGCGAACTGGGCCGCCTGCCCGCGGTTACCGGCGGCGAGCGCTACTATGCCGCCGCGCTGAAACACATTCTGGACGGCGCGCTGCGCGAAATGAAAACGCTCAGGGACGAGTTCATTTCATCCGAGCACGTCCTGCTGGCCATGACAAAAGAATCCGGCGATCCCGCCGCCAGACTGCTTGCCGCCGCCGGTGTCCGGTATGACGAGGTTTTAAAAGCGCTCGCCGCCATACGCGGCGGACATAAGGTAAGCGATCCTGACGCGGAAGGCAAATATCAGGCTTTGAAAAAGTACGCGCGCGACCTGACCGACGCAGCCCGGCGGGGCAAACTTGATCCGGTAATAGGGCGTGACGAGGAAATCCGGCGCGTCATTCAGGTGCTTTCGCGCCGGACAAAAAACAATCCCGCGCTGATCGGAGAGCCGGGCGTGGGCAAAACCGCCATCGTGGAAGGAATCGCCCAGCGCATCGCCTCGGGCGCGGTGCCGGAGGGGCTGCGGGAAAAACGCGTCGCCGCGCTGGATCTCGGCGCGCTCATCGCCGGAGCCAAGTACCGCGGCGAATTCGAGGAACGGCTCAAGGCGGTTCTTAAGGAACTGGAGCAGGCGGCAGGAAGCGTAATTCTGTTCATAGACGAGATACATACGCTGGTGGGAGCGGGCGCGTCGGAAGGCTCCATGGACGCTTCCAACATGCTCAAACCCGCGCTCGCCCGCGGCGAACTGCACTGCATCGGCGCGACCACGCTCAACGAATATAAAAAATACATCGAAAAGGATCCCGCGCTGGAGCGGCGGTTCCAGCAGGTGTACATAGGCCAGCCTACCGAGGACGACGCGATCGCCATACTGCGCGGGCTTAAAGAACGCTATGAGGTGCACCACGGCGTGCGGATCAAGGACGGCGCGATCATCGCCGCGGTCAAGCTGTCCGGCCGCTATATCACCGACCGGTTTCTGCCGGACAAAGCCATTGATCTTGTGGACGAAGCCGCCTCCAGCCTGCGCATGGAGATTGACTCCCTGCCGCAGGAAATAGACCTGCTGGAGCGCAAAATCACCCAGCTTCAGATCGAAAAACAGGCGCTCGGCAAGGAAAGCGACGAAGGCTCTAAAAAACGGCTTGCCGCCGTTGCGGAAGAACTGGGCGGCGTGACGGAGCAGTCGAAAAAGCTGAAACTCAAATGGACGGCGGAAAAAGACGCGATCGCAAAAATCCGCAAGCTCAAAGCCGGCATAGAAAAAACAAAAACCGACGAAACGCTCGCCCAGCGCGCCGGCGACCTCAACCGCGCCGCGGAGCTGCGCTACGGCACACGCCACTCGCTTGAAAAAGAACTGGAAACGGCCAATTCCGAACTCGCCGGACTGCAAAAAAACGGCAGCATGCTGCGCGAGGAGGTGGACGAGGAGGATATCGCAAAAATCGTGTCAAAATGGACCGGGATTCCCGTTTCCAAAATGCTGGAAGGCGAGGTGCGGAAACTGGTGGAAATGGAACAGCGGCTGCGGCTGCGCGTTGTCGGCCAGGACGAAGCGCTCGCGACGGTGGCGAACGCGGTGCGGCGTTCCCGTTCGGGGCTGGCGCCGGCCGGCAGGCCTGTCGGCAGTTTTATCTTTCTGGGGCCCACGGGCGTCGGCAAAACCGAACTCGCCAAAGCGCTCGCGGAATTCATGTTTGACGACGAACGCGCCATGATCCGTATTGACATGTCGGAATACATGGAAAAACACTCCGTCGCCCGCCTCATAGGCGCGCCCCCCGGCTATGTAGGCTACGACGAGGGCGGCCAGCTGACCGAAAAAGTGCGCCGCCGGCCCTATGCGGTGCTGCTGTTCGACGAAATAGAAAAAGCGCACCCTGACGTGTTCAATATTTTTCTGCAAATCCTTGACGAAGGCCGCCTTACCGACGGCAAGGGCCGCGCCGTGGATTTCCGCAACACGATAATCATCATGACCTCCAACATCGCCTCGCAGGAGATCATGGAAAACGGCGGCAAAACGGACCGGCTGCGCGAAAACGCGCAGCGCCTGCTGCTTGAGCATTTCCGGCCGGAATTCATCAACCGGGTGGATGAAACGGTTGTTTTCAACCCGCTGACCAAAGACAACCTGCGCGCCATAGCCGGCATGCAGCTGAACTTCCTTTCAAAACTGCTGGCCGAGCGCGATATGACGCTTGAGCTTACCGACTCCGCGCGCGAAGCCCTGTTCAAACTGGGCTATGACCCCGCGTTCGGCGCACGCCCCATGAAACGCGCCGTGCAGCGGCTTATTCAGGACCCGCTGGCCATGAAAATCCTCAACGCGGAGTTTGTGCCGGGCGACACGATCGTGGCTGACGCAGGAAAAAAGGACCGGCTGTCTTTCACCCGGAAATGAACCTGCCCGCTTTCGCGGGCCCGGCTTATCGGGCCCGCGGAAGAAATCCCCCACCCGCATAGCCGGAACGTGACAATTGTACCCCTTGCCGCGCAAGGCGACTCATGTTAGGCTATTATAACTTCATTCGAGCCGGCACGACGTTGAGGATTACGGCTCTAATTATAAAAGGTTACCCGCTGGCAAATAACAGCTTATTGTCTTTAGCGGGCTGATATTTCATAATAAATGATATACATAAGGGCCAAAAACGAATGGAAAACGCTTTTCTGTTTCTGATACGCCGGTTTGCAGCCCTCACTTCTGTGCTGGCAATTTTCAGCGGAGGGCTTTTTGCTCTTGCGCCGCCCAGACCCGGCGAGATTGACAGACTGAAAACCGAAGGCGCCCTGAAAGAACATATCGCATACGCAAAAGCAATCGGCAACAACAGGGTGTCGAACGGCTTGCTCCAGCGTTACAAATACAACATGCAGAAACTGGCGGGCAAAACCGGCCTTTCCGCCACACCTCCGCCGGCGTGGCAGAATATGCCTACTACCGGAAATGTGAAACTGCTGGTCGTGCCGATCCGGTTTTCCGGCACCGACAATCATTTCACCCAGGCCGAACTGGTCACCGAATACGAGAAACTGATAACGTTTTACAAGCAGAGCTCATATGGCCAGCTCAATTTTTCCGTAACGGTGCTTCCGTGGTACACCTATGCGGGCACACGCGCGTCAATACCGACCACGACGGCCGGCAGACAGGCGGTGATCAATGAAGCGCTTGCCGCGCAAAACGCGAACTACGATTACAGCGAGTTCGACAACGACGGCAACGGCTCGATTGATCTTTTCCTCACGCTCTGGGCCGGAACTCCCGGCGGCTGGAGCACGTTCTGGTGGGCATACCAGACCTCTTATTCCGGCGTAAGCAATTCCTATGACGGCGTGACTCTGGACGGGTATGTTTGGCAATGGGAATACTACCCCGAATATTACCCGCTCGACACCAGCCCGACATTCATATCCAACCATGAAGTAGGCCACGGACTGGGCCTGCCCGACTATTACGATTACGACGACGAAATCGGGCCGGGCGGCGGAATCGGCGGCGGCGACATGATGGCTGACAACACCACTGACCATAACGCTTTCAGCAAATTCCTGCTGGGCTGGATTACACCCTCGGTGTACACTTCGGGCACGAGCAACGTCACGCTGTCGTCGCAGGGCGTGGCGGGGCAGGCGCTGCAGATCATGCCGACGGCGGCTTCCGGCACGTCGTGGGACGAATATTACATGGCGGAATACCGGCAGGCTTCCGGCATTGACGAAGTCCTTCCGACCACCGGCGTCTACCTGTGGCATGTAGACGCGCGGCTCGATCTGGAAAACAATAACTATTATTATGAAAACTCTTTCTCGCGCCACAAGTTGCTGAAGCGCGTGGAAGCTGACGGAAATGACAGCATAGAAAACAACTCGGAAAGCGTGTCCGCGGGCAGCGTCTACACAAACGGGGCCACGTTCTCCCCGTCCACCACCCCGAACAGCAAAAACTATCAGGGCCTGGACACCGGCATAAAAATAGGCCCGCTGGTTTCCGGCACAAACCAGTACACGGTGCCAGTCAGCGTGCTCGCCGGGCCTGCGATAACCGACCTGTCGGCGGCGAACGGAACGGCCACCGGCGAAGTGGCGCTGTCGTGGACCGTGCCGGCCGGCGTCAGCAGTTACGACATAGCTTACGCGACCTGGACGGCAGTCGCCAGTTATCCGATGTCCTCCACGCTGGGCACCGGCTGGACGCTGGAGTCTTCCAACGGGACAACCGGCAACTGGTATATTTCCGGAGGCGCCCTGCAAAGCGGCGATATCGCGCGCGACAGCGACTATTACGGTTACTCGACCATCAGCCGCACCATCACCGGGCCTGGAACGCTTAACTTCTCGTGGAAAGTGAGTTCGGAGGAGAACTACGATTTTCTGAATTTTCTTGTTGACGGAACGCCGGTCTACCGCATCAGCGGAACCACCGACTGGTCCGCCGCCAGTTACGTCATCGCGGCGGGCGATCATTTGATCACCTGGGAATACGCCAAAGACTCTTCCGCGTCCGGCGGCGCCGACAAAAGCTATCTGAGAAACGTCACGATGAATTACAGCGACCCGGAAATCAGCTGGCCGGAAGCGACGAAACTGACCACCGCCACGGTCGGCGCGGCCGGCTCCGCCCAGACATACACCGTAACCGGGCTGAACACAGCGTATTACTACTATTTTGCGGTCCGCACAAAAACCGCGGCGGGCGCGCAGTCGGAAATGTCGAACACGGCGGAATTTCAGCCGGCGGAAGATCTTATAGCGCCGGCGGCTGTTTCCGACCTTGCCGCCTCGGGCGGCCCCTCAGCCAACCAGATAACGCTTCACTGGACCGCGCCCGGCGACGACGGCACCGCCAACAGCATAACCGGAGGAAAGTTCGAACTCCGCTACGCCAGCCATTCGGCGGTGACAGCCGGAAACAACACGCTGGTTTCCATTGCGACCTCCGCCGCGGCCGGCTCCGCGCAGACCTATACGGTAACAATTACAAGCGAACCGATGACTTACTGGTTCGCGCTGTGGACCTACGACAGCGACAGCAACGCTTCCGCTGTTTCCAATATAGCCACCGCGTCGGTCTTGCGCGACACCGCCGCGCCCGCCGCAGTCACGGATTTCGCCGTACAGCCCACCGCCGCGGAAGGCCAGCTGAAATTCAGTTGGACGGCGCCCGGCGCGGACGGCTCCTCCAATACCATCACCGACGGGGAGTTTATTATACGGTACTCCTCCACCGTCACCGACATCACGATAACCAACGGAACCGAACTGGTCATCGCAACCACCGCGGAGGCCGGCTCGGAACAACAGTATATTCTGTCGAACCTTGTATACGGCGCGACCTATTACGCCGCGTTATGGACGAGGGACGTGTCGGACAACCTGTCGGACGAATCGAACCAGGCGCACGCTTCCCCTTATGACGAGCCGCCCGCCGCTCCTGCCAGCCTTTCCTCGTCCACGTCCGCCGGAGGCACTGTCACGCTGTCATGGCCCGCTTCCGTCTCGCCCGACCGCAGTTACTACCGCATCTACGCCGACACGACCC
>JAQVSV010000063.1 GCA_028700325.1 Elusimicrobiaceae bacterium
CCTCGGCGCCGGGTGGTACCTCCGGCGGCGCCGGCCGGAGGAGAGCCCCCTCACAGAACCACCCGGGATGGTGGATGTTGTAGAAGAGGTCGTCGAGACCCCGCCACGGGTCGAGATCGCGGGCCTTATGAACATGCCTAATGCTGAAGCTGAAAAAGATCCCATTGTAGGGCTGGATTTTGCCGGCTGCCAGATTGTCAAAAAACTCGGCGCAGGCGCGATGGGCACTGTGTATCTTGGTCATCATCCCGGCCTTGATAAATATATGTGCGTCAAAATACTGGCTCCGGCGCTGGCCAAAGACGAAAGAAACGTGCAGTTTTTCCTGCGCGAAGCCAGAAGCGCCGCCCGGCTGGACCATAAGAATATTGTAAGCGTGTTCAACGCCGGAATCGAGCATGGGTATCATTTCCTCTCCATGAGTTTCATTGATGGCGTGACGCTGCAGGCTATAATAAAGGAAAAAGGCAAGCTGAGCGTTGACGAATCCATCAAGATTATCACCGGCATTCTTGAAGGCATGAAAGCGGCCCACGAGCAGGGCATAATACATCGCGATATCAAGCCGACAAACATTCTGGTTACGAAAGACGGCGTGCCGAAAATTGTGGATTTCGGGCTGGCACGCAAGGTGGACGAAGACCAGCAGCTGACGATGGTGGGCGAAATGGTCGGCACGGCCTATTACATGTCGCCCGAACAGGGGTTGGGGAAAAAAGTGGATCATCGCGCCGATCTGTATTCCATAGGCGCTACTCTGTTCTATATGCTTTCCGGCAAGTATCCTTACGAAGGCAAGACCTCGGTGGAGGTCATACACAAACATATAAGCGAAGAGCCGCCCAGTTTGTTCAGGATCGCGCCGGAAATTCCCATGTGGCTGTCAGATATCATCATGCGGCTGATGCAGAAAAAACCGGACGACCGGTTTCAATCCGCCGATGAAGTGATCAGAACTCTGCAGGCACGCGACAAAAAAGCGGGTGCGGCCCAGCCTGCCGAACCGGTCAAGGCCGGATCCGCGGTTATAGATTTTGACTCAATGCCCGCCAGTTCAGCGTTGAAAGTGAGCGGAGCGCAGGCAAATCCCGCGCCTGCCGCGCCGGAAACGCCCGCGCTGGCGCCCGTTTACGGGCCGGTGCCGCCCGGCCTGTCAGGCCGGGTATCGTCGCTATCGCCTTCATCCGGCAGCGGAACCGGAATGCAGGAGTTCAGCCTGCACACCCCGGTATCGCCGGTGCTCGAATACACGCCTGCCATACCGGAAGCGCAGCTTTCCCGCCGGGCGCCGCGGCCGGAAGTGAAAGTTTTCCGAAAATTCATGTGGCCGGATTTCAGGACGGCAGCCGGCAACGTGTCGGACATGCTGCTGGCGGCGGCGCTGATACCGTTGTCTGCGCTGTGCATGTTTGTGACGGGGCTTGTAAGCGGAGAGCGGCTTGCCGCAGGAGCCAGGCTGTCCGATGTTTTTGTGGCGCCGTGGGTAACTCCGGTGCCCTCGGTGCAGACAGCATTGCTTTCCACGGCGTTGTTTGTGGTCGTCTGCACACTGATTGCCGTCAGGCGGAATAAAGTCACTTTCCGCGATCTGGCTTTGGCCTGCGCTGTTGTATTAGCCTATGTGGCGGGCGCGGTGTCGCAAGGGGCGACTATTACGCATCGGGCCATGAACAGCATTCTGGCATTGCAGCCCGAAGCGGTGAGCAATATGGTGGTTTACGCGTCCGGCGCGTATCTGCTGGCGGGTTATTTTCTGAGCGGCGGGCGGCAGTTTGTGTCAAAACTGGCCGGCGTATTGCTGGGCGGCGTTATGCTGTACTGCGTGTTTGTTTTCAGCGCGGCTCCGGTAACCAGCTCCGCCAGTTTCGAGCCGGGTTATATAATCGGGTCGGTTGCGGCGGCGTTATGCGCTTTTGTGCTGGCGTTCATGCGCCGGACGTTTGTAGCGTCAATGGGCCCGTGGCTGATGCTGCTGGCCGCGGCGGCGTTGCTGTGGCTCTATCAAACCAGCCCCCGCGCGGATTATTTCGTTCAGGACGTGAAACGGGAGCAGAGCGAACAGATTGAAAAAGTGCTTAAAGCCAAAGCCGCCATGACCGCGCGGGATCCCAAACGGGCCGAGAAAATAAAAGTTCCGCGTCGCAGCACGTCGGGCGAGTTGTCCGCCGCATCGCGCAAAATGGCGTTTTTATATCCGCTCAAGCGTTTTGCCGATGACGCCGGCAAAGTCGGGTCTTATTTTTTAATGACGCTGATGTTTGTTTTGATTGCCGTGCTGCTTGCATTCGGTGAAATCCTTTATAGAGGGAAAGTCTGGCATGAAAAAGAATCAAATTTCTGACGACGGCGCAGTGTTAAAGGCGGATTTCGCCTGCCTGACGGATAAAGGCAAAGTGCGCGCTAATAACGAGGACAATGTCGCTATTGACGCGGCGTTGGGCCTGGCGGTCGTGGCGGACGGCATGGGCGGACACAATGCCGGGGAACTGGCCAGCAGTCTGGCTGTCGGGACGATGAAGGAAACTCTTGCCGATATGGCGCGCGGAGAGATTCCGTATATGGCGATAGACCCGGATCTGTCGCAGGAAGCCAATCAGCTTTCCTATGCCGCCAGCGCGGCCAATCTGCAGATTTTAAGCGACAAATGCCCGGAGAACCAGGGCATGGGAACCACGCTCACCGCGGTGCTTGTGCGCGGGCGCAAGGGCACGATAATCCACATCGGAGATTCCCGCATCTATCTGCTGCGCGATCAAGCCCTGACCCAGCTTACCAACGACCACTCTCTTGTGGCCGAACATGTGCGCAGCGGCGTGCTGACCGAGCTGGAGGCCCGCCAGTCCACTCTTCAAAACATTCTTACCAGGGCGCTGGGCATAAACGCCGACATCATGCTTGATGTCGAGGAACTGGAGCTTAAAGCGGGCGACAAGCTTCTGCTTTGCACCGACGGCATAAACAAAGTGGTTTCCAATGAGCAGATTCGCCAGGTTATGATCGCAAAGGCTGAGCCGGGAGATATCTGCAAAGAACTGGTGGATATGTCTTTGGCGGCGGGCGCGCCGGATAATGTCACGGTGGCGGTGGTCAATCTGTACTGAGTTTTTGCCTGCCTTGACGGTAACCGCCGGGCCTGCGCCACATCTTCCTTAAACATGTTTTGTTTTTCCGTCCAAAATTAGCACTCATTAGCGGCGAGTGCTTGACATGGTGCCTGGATATTTGCTAAATTAGCATTCAGACGGGCAGAGTGCCAGTAATGCTCCCCGGCGGAATTTGATTAAAATACCTGAACCAAGGAGGAAAGTCTTTATGGCAGAAATCCGCATACAGCCTTTGGGGGACAGAGTCCTCGTAAAGGCGATTGAAACAAAGGAAGTAAGCAAAAGCGGGATCATCATTCCCGATACCGCAAAAGAGAAACCGCAGGAAGGTGAAGTTATAGCGGTCGGCTCCGGGCGGGTTACGCCTGACGGCAAGCGGCTGGATATGGACGTGAAAGCCGGCGACAAGGTGCTTTACGGCAAATACGCCGGCACCGAAGTGAAGCTGGGCGACACGGAGTACCTGATCATGCATCAGGATGACATTCTCGGCGTGATAAAATAACTTTTCGGAGGAAATGACAGATATGGCAAAGCAAATTATTTTCGCGGAAGAAGCGAGAGCAAAAATCAAATCAGGCATTGACCAGATGGCGAAAGCCGTCCGCGTCACGCTCGGCCCCAAGGGCCGGAGCGTTGTGATTGACAAGAAATTCGGTTCGCCGCTTGTTATTGACGACGGCGTGACCATCGCCAAGGAAATCGAGCTGGAAGACAAGTTTGAAAACATGGGCGCCCAGCTGATACGCGAAGTCGCCTCGAAAACCAACGACGTGGCCGGCGACGGCACCACCACCGCAACCGTGCTGGCCCACGCGATCGTGACGGAAGGCATTAAAAACATTACCGCCGGCGCCAATCCCACCCAGATCCGCAACGGCATCCATAAAGCCGTGGAAGCGGCGACGGCGAATCTTAAAAAGATTTCCAAGCCGGTGAAGACGAAAGAGGAGAAAGCCCAGATCGCCACGATTTCCGCCAACGATGCCGAAATAGGCGAACTCATTGCCCAGGCAATGGAAAAAGTGGGACATGAAGGCGTCATAACCATTGAAGAAGGCAAGAGCGCGGTTACCGAACTGCATGTTGTGGAAGGAATGCAGTTTGACCGGGGCTACATTTCGCCTTATTTCGTGACCGACAGCGAGCGGATGGAAGCGGTCATGGAGAACGCCTATGTGATTATCACCGACAAGAAGATCAGCGCGATGAACGATCTGCTGCCGATCCTTGAAAAAGTCATGCAGACCGGCCGCCCCTTCGTGATCCTCGCCGAGGATGTTGACGGGGAAGCGCTGGCGACGCTGGTTGTCAATAAATTGCGCGGCACCCTTAAGGGCTGCGCGGTAAAAGCGCCCGGGTTTGGTGACCGCCGCAAGGAACTGCTTGCCGATATCGCGGCGCTTACCGGCGGAGAAGTTATCAGCGAAGACCGCGGGATGAAACTTGAGAAAGCCGAACTGGCGATGCTGGGGCAGGCCAAGCGCGTGGTCAGCGATAAGGAAAACACGACTATCGTGGACGGACTGGGCGATAAAGCCGTCATCTCCGCCCGCACCGAGCAGATCCGCCGCCAGATAAAAGACACCACCTCCGAATACGACAAGGAAAAACTTGAGGAACGGCTTGCCAAGCTGTCGGGCGGAGTGGCCGTCATCAGCGTGGGCGCGGCCACCGAAACCGAAATGAAGAATAAAAAGGCCAAAGTGGAAGACGCCAGAAACGCCACCCGCGCGGGTGTCGCGGAAGGTTTGGTTCCCGGCGGCGGCACGGCGCTGGTCCGCTGTGAAGGCGTGCTGGACTCGCTTAAAGGCGACAACGAAGACGAGCAGACCGGTATCGAGATCGTGCGGAAATCGCTGTCCTCTCCGCTGCGCCAGTTAGGCGAAAATGCCGGGTTTGACGGCGCGGTTATCGTCGAGCGGGTGCGCAATCTTAAAGGCAACGAAGGTTTTAACGCCGAAAACAACGAATACGGAGATCTGGTGAAGGCCGGAGTGGTTGATCCCGTCAAGGTTGTGCGGTGCGCGCTGGAAAACGCGGCGTCAGTCGCCAGCACGGTGCTGCTTACCGAGGCGCTTATCGCCGACAAACCTGAAGAGAAATCTTCAGCCCCGGCGATGCCCGGCGGCATGGGCGGCATGGGCGGCATGTACTAGGCCGCAATAGCTTAATATTCAAACGCCAAGCCCCCGGGAAACCGGGGGCTTGGTGCTTAGTCTGCGGCCCCGGGTTTAAAATGGGACCATTGGCCCTGGCTGCGCTGTTCCTTATGCGCTATATTAAAATATCAGTCTATCCAGATGACGAACCAGGAGTTCATTATGAATCTGAGAGCGTTGCTGTTATATCTTCTGTTGCTGGGTTTTATGGTTCCGGCCGGAGCCGGAGCCCCTGCGGCATCCGACCAGCCTGCGGCTATTACGATCAACCCGGTTGGGCCTTCCCCGGTTATCGGCTATTTTAAAGGTCTGATGCCGAAAGACGACCCTGCGCTGCAGAAAATCTGGATTGAATGTCTGACCGCGATAGCCACCCGCAATCCTTTCATTGCAAAGCAATGTTCAGGGCATGCCGACCTGATAGCGTGGCTGCAGCATCAGGATGCCAACCGCGCAGGCCTGTTCATCGCCTACACCGGCGCGATTGAGGACATGCAGACCAACCTTTACGCTTTCGCCGAATCTTCGAACTGGTCCGGGCTGGGAAGTTATCTTGTGTCCACGCTGGAAAGATCGCCTTATGTGGATCTGGGCTTCGGGCCAAATCCTGAAAACTTTCTTTACTGGGCGTTCCAGCTTAAAAACTCTTGTCCCAAATGCCCCACCGTCGCGGCTTCGGTAGTTCTGCCGTGGGAAATGCTGGGCATGCGCACCAAGCAAAACATTGCAGACGTGGTGGCAAAACGCAGCAGAAACGCCCGGCTGCCTGACCTCGAAACCGCAAAGGCGAAGTGGAGCCGTCTTACCTTAAAGCAGCGCAATAACCTGCTTGCGGCATACATGCGCCCGCTGGCTGCCAAATTCATAAAAGGCAAATGCGCCAATACCGCGCAGGAAAAAACGGAGCTGTTCGCCTATCTCAGCTTTGATGACGCAAGCATGAGCCGGGTTATGGACTACCAGGAAAAGTGCGACCTGCTCGACAGCATAAAACTGGGCAAAGACCGCACTAAAGTGCCCGCCGATATTCAGGCCAGATATGGGGATCTGCCTCCAGGCCGCCGTCTGGCGGAGCTGAGCGGCTACCTTAAACGCATGGGCAAGAACGACACCCTGCTGGCGAAAAAAATAAACGAAAGCCGCAATCCCATCGCAATGACGGAACAAGACAGAAAGAAACTGTCGGGCCTGCTTGCGCCCCTGCTGCTGGAACAGATCAGAACCACCGAAGTGGGTAAAGAAGTGGCCGGTTATTACGACCGCGGCGAACTGACACTGAAATTCAGCATCGAAAAACAGCGCGGTTCCAACGCCTACTTCTCGCCCGTAGACAGGAATATCGTCGTCAGTTCCGATCTGCTGAGCCGCTACATGCGCACCCACGGTTATACCATGCAGGATATGCTTACCGACAAGCGCGTACGCAAAGGATTCGCGAAATTCGTGTCGCCCACGTTCCTGCACGAAGCCATTCACCATGTGCAGAACGAATGGCTGGTGTCACATGGATACCCCGACATGTACGTCAAGGACAAGGAAGGTGAAACCTTCCTTACCCAAAGCGTTTACATGGAAGAGCGCATGCAGAGCGATCCGTCTTTCCGCAGGATGGTTGATTTGGAGAAAAAATACTCCGCCTTCATGAGCCAGAAGTTCGATATCAAGGAAACTTTTTTAAATGATGCCGACCAGCTGCGCTCGGATGTGGGCATGATGTATTCCACCGTACCGAACCTGCCCGGCGGCAGAGCCTCTTACTGCCTGCAACTGGTGGTCGAACTCAACCGGCGCTATCAGCTGCCCGAAGAACAGCAGGCCGCGCTGGAGGCGGATGGGCTGGATTATCATACCGCGATGGAGAAATATGCCAACTCGGACGATCCGTTCCGGTATATGAAAACCTCGGACCTGGAAGACATGCGCGACAACCTCGTGAGCAGAATAGCGGTTTACGAGGCGAAAGAAAAACAGGTTTTCGACGGTATTTCCGCCCGGCGCGAAGCCCTTAAAAACAACGCGCAGCGTTAACGGCGTCCAGTAAAAAAGTTATAGCAAGGCTTCCCGCAGGGGAAGCCTTGCTTTTTTACCGACCACGGGCAATTACAGCTGCAGCCATTCAAGCCGTTTGCGCACGTCGGACCAAGAACACTCCGCAACTGGTGCCGCGGTTATACCGCAGGCGCGCCGGTTTGACCGGTGGGCAGGAGCTGCGGCAGGCATAAGAAACCCATAAGGACAAGCAAGCAGAACGCACCTGCAGACCTGTGGCTGACTTTCATGCAGGCCAGCGCAAACGGTGTCTGTATTCTGTTCCTGCGGGCGTTTTTGTTTCCGGTTCGCAAACGCGCGTTCATAAGCGTTTTCGTTTTGCGCAACCTGGCTATCTTCGTCAATGCGCATTGCTGTGTATTCGGCGGTTTTTGTTGTACAATGGTTTCGATGGACGGTAGGTCGCGTTTTTTTCAGGAGGCTGTATGGAATTTAAAATTAGCGCCCGGTATGTTGGCGATGACCATGTGGAGCTGACTCACGCCATAAGCGGCAGTAAAATGCTTACCGATCTGCCGCCGGATAACGGAGGCCGGGGCCGCACTTTTTCTCCGACCGACCTGCTGACTGCGGCGGTCGCGTCCTGTTCGTTAAGCATAATGGCGAAATTCGCCGCGCGAGAGGGAATAAAATTTGAGGGCGCCGCTATCGAGATTGAAAAGCACATGCAGGAAAATCCGCGACGCGTTTCCGCGCTGACGGGCGTGGTGAAACTGCCCGCCGGACTGACTCAGCCTCAGCGCGAAAAGCTTATGGCCTGCATGAAAGCCTGTCCGGTAACGCGCAGTCTGCACCCGGAGGTAAAGCTGGATTTCCGGGCCGGATAGCCGGAATGCTTTTTTCGTTCACTTATACCATCAAAAGTATAACTCATAGATGTTTATCGTCGAGGAAAAGACCGAAAAAACCAACAAAATGTTAATTGTCTCAAATAAATGAACAAACGCCCGGCTGAAAATCAGCCGGGCGTTTTGCCGGAAAAAATAAACGTCAGCCTTTTAAAAAGCCTGCCACCACCAGCGCGGCAATCAGAACGCCCACAAGGCTTTCTCCGGCGATCAGGCCGGAGCTGACGGGCACTACGGTCTGCTCGGCCACCGCCGGTTTTTTCTTTTCAAGCACAAGAGTGATTAACGCGCCTGCGAACATGGATATGGTGTTGTTCGCGGGCGTGGTGAACGCAAGCCCCAGCCCCGTGGCGGACGGGATATACTTGCGGTGCTGCGGATACCATTTTTCAAGCAGCACCAACAGTATGCCCAGCACCCCGCCTATTATAAGCGCGGCCTGCGCGGTCGGGTGCAGTGTGTTAAACCCTTTGGCCAGCAGTTCCGCGACGCCTTTCCAGGTCTGCGCGCCGGGCGCGGGCCATTTGTCGGTGCCCAGCACATCGGCCGTCGGAATCAGCAGATTATATGCCGGCACTACAAACAGCGAACCCGCTATAACGCCGAAAAACTGGCCCCAGAACTGCTGCTTGGGGTCGCCTTTGACCAGATAGCCGCTTTTGAGATCGGTCAGCAGGTCTGCCGCATGCAGGCCTATTCCTCCGGTTACGTTGGCGGTCATGAGGTTGGTGGTCGCGTTGCCGGGGTCAAGCGCGCCGAACGTGATCTGGGTTATTTTGCCGAGCGCGCCGGTCGGCGTGGTGTCGGTTTCGCCGGTCGCGCGGCACGCGACGATGGCGATAAAAAAGCTCATAACCACCGATATTATGCCCATCCATGCTTTGATGCCGAAAATCCACCATTCGAGGAAAACGATAATCGGAGTAAGCACCCCTATGCCGATGAAGAACCACAGCATGGGCACCTCGGCGTTTTCCGCCTGCTTTCCGCCAAATGATGTGGTGACGCTTTTTATCGCGCGCAGAACCGTCCGCCACTGGAATGAAAAGGCCAGCAGCCCGCTTGTCAGGATCATGGCCGAGCCGAACCATACGCTCCAGGCCACTATGTGTTTGTAACCGAGCGCTGGATTGATAATGCCTTTCGAATAAAGCCACGGCGCGAGCAGGCCGTAATTGATCAGTGCGCCCAGCAGCATGCTCCACGCCGCGCGGAAGCCCATAATCGCGCCCGCGCCGATCATTATCATGCTGCCTTCAAAGGAAAGGGTGTAATCCATCAGCGGCCGGCCTTTGAGTGTGAGCGGCAGGATAGGAAACTTGCCGGGTATGTTAAAGGGGATCCAGTGGGCCTTCGCGTCCCGGAAGAACGCGACTACCGCGCCGATCGCCGCGCCCCAGGTGAGGTATTTCGCTTTTTCCGCGCCGCCGCAGTCGCCATGCAGGGCTTTAAGCGTTTCGGCGGTGGCGATGCCGGTCGGAAAACGCAGCTGTTCGATATTGATCATCTGGGTTTTCATCGGGATCGCCATCACAAGTCCCATCATGGCGATGGCCGCGATCCAGAAAAACATCTGCCAGGGATCCATCGCTTCACCGGTTATCATCATCAGGGCCGGAATGGCCGCCACCGTGCCGCCGCCCGTCATATAGCCGGCCGCGCTCGCCGCGGACTTTGAAATGTTGTTTTCCAGCATGCCCAGCGGTTTTTTCGTTATTTTCAGCTTATGCATAAGCGCGAACAGCGCAAATGCCAGTATCGCAGCCGTAATCGAAACGCCGATGCTCCAGCCGGTCTTTAGCGAGACATACAGGTTGGACAGGCTCATAAATCCGCCCAACAGCATGCCGGTGATTATGCCGCGTACTGTCAGCTGCGGTTCTTTTGAACCGTGACATTCCGCATTCAGGTGTGAGTTCATCGTATCATTCATGATGATATGATAATATCAAAAACGCCGCCTTGTCCGACAGGGCCGGTGTGCCTATATTGACGGCGGCAATTACCGCCGGGCCGAAAAATTTAGCACAATATATCCCATGGCTGTTTCCAGAAGACTGTGGATTCTCGCTTCCTGCAACGCTTTGCTTGCCGCTGGCTATGCGTTTTCGATGCCGTTTTTCGCCATTTATCTGGCCTCGGCTTATGATCTGCCGTTAAGCGGGATAGGGGCGTTTCTGTCGTTTTCCATGCTCTCCACGGCGGTTTCGCTGGCGTGCGGCGGTGAAATTTCAGACCAGATCGGGCGCAAAAAGATGATGCTGCTGGCTGTTTTCTCGCGCGCTTTTTCCGTGCTTGGCATAAGCGCGGCGATTTACTTCCATGTGCATTACCTGTGGATTTTCGCGCTGCATCTGCTGATGGGCTTGACCGGCAATCTTTTCACGCCCGCCGCCGACGCCTGGATAGCCGACAATGTGGAGCCGCGCCGGCGTGTCGCGGCGTTCGGGAGAATGCGCATAGGCATTAATCTCGGCTGGGCGCTGGGCCCGATGGCGGGGGGATTTCTGACCGCCCAGTCCTACCCGCTGGCGTTTGCCGTCAGCGGCGTTACCTATATAATAACCGGGCTGATTGTGCTGTATGCCATTGACGACGCGCGCGGACAGGTTCTGCGGTCCGCCAATTTTCGCGATATGCTGAGCGAGCTTAAAAACCGCCGGTTCGCGGCGTATTGCTTTTACGCCTTCCTGCTGGGCATCGTGATGGCGCAGCTGGTGGTGGGAATTTCGCTGTTCGCGATGAAATACCGGGGGTTTTCGCAAAGCGGCATTGGCCTGCTGTTTTCGGTGAACGGGCTGATTGTGGTTGTGCTCCAGCATCCGGCGGTGCTGTTTCTTGAACGGTTTCGCATAACCAGCGGGGTGCTGGCGGGCTGTCTGCTTTACGCGGCCGGTTATGTGATAGTGGGGTACGGCGCGGTTTACGGCGCCATGCTGGCGGGCGTAGTAATATTCTCGCTGGGCGAAATAGCCGTTTCTCCGGGCCTTAGCGCGCTGGCCGCCAACATGGCCCCGCCCCGGCATAAGGGCCGTTACCTTGGAATGCAGGGTGTCATGCGCCAGGCCGGGGGCGCGCTGGGCGTATTCCTGGGCGGAACCGGGCTTGAATACATAACGCCGTACTGGCTGGAGGGCATGTGGGTGCTGGTGGGTGTTATCGCGCTGGTTTCAGGGCTGGGGTTCCACAGCCTGCGTCATCGTCTTGCAATGCTGGAAAACGGGATGACCGGCAAAAATTCTGTACCCGAACCGCCTCCGGAACTGAATTAGCACGAGCGTTGCCTTGCCGCGGCTGAAAGACGAAAACTCATTTTGTTTGAGGATTAGAGGATTATATGAACGAAAAAAAATCCAGTCCGCTTGAAACTATGGGGTTAGCCATTTCCGGCTGGACCGAAAAATGGTTTCCCGATTCGCTGGTGTTCGCGCTGCTGGGCATCGCGGTGACTTTCCTGTTCGGCCTGTGCATAGGCGAAACGCCCGCGCGCATGGCGGTTGAGGGCGGCAAATCGTTCTGGGCGCTGGTGCCGTTCACCATGCAGATGGCGATGACCATCATCGGCGGATACGCGGTGGCCACGTCGCCGCTGGTGAACCGGCTGATCGTGCGGCTTGCCGGTGTGCCGCAAACGCCCAAAACCGAGGTGGCGTTTGTCGCTTTTTTTTAGATGGCTTCCTC